>JAEZCF010000005.1 GCA_023430045.1 Pseudomonadota bacterium
GTTCGGTATCGAACGCCAGCACGCCGGTGGAGGCGAACAGGGCCAGCGCGCCGAGGGCTATCGGCACGGGTCGGAAGGAGGATCGGATCATCGGGCAGCTCCAGGGGCCAGAAGTTCGATTTCCGCCAGCTGCAGCCGGGCCGGTGCGGCGATGCGCAGGCGGTATTCGCTGTAGCGGGATGGATGCGCAATGCGGAACGGACGGGTCTGTCGCGCCCAGGCGAAGTCTTCGCCACGGCGCTGGTCCAGCGTGGTCCAGCGGCCATTTCCGGTGCGGGCTTCCAGTGTCCACCCGGCACCACGGATCGCGCCGTCGCCGCTGGTGAGGGTATACATCGTGGCGGCCCCATCGGCAGCACCGCCCAACATCAGCGTGGTATCCCCGCGCAGGGCGACCGTGGTGCCGGCATCATCATCGACCAGCGCGGTCAGGGCGCGGCCGTCGGCCAGGGTGGCCTGCGCGCCTTCACCGAGCAGGTCGTGCAACAGCTGCGGTCGCTGTCCGCGTGCGGTCAACGACGGCGGGGCATCGTTCTCGCCACTGCCCCAGCGCGATGGCTGCGGCCCCATCACGAAGTCCAGGGTGGCACCGCGGGCGATCAGCTCATGCGGTACCCAGGTCTTCGTCCATGGTTTTCCATCGATCTTCAGGGACTGCACGTACACGTTTTCGTGTGAGTTCTGCGGCGCATTGACGGTAAGCACCGCACCATCCTGCAGGGTCACGCGCGCATGCCTGAACAGCGGCGAGCCGATCGCATACTCCGGCGCGCCCATGCGCAGTGGATACAGGCCCAGCGAGGCGAAGGCATACCAGGCCGAGGTCTCACCGTTGTCCTCATCGCCCGGATACCCCTGGCCGATCTCACTGCCAAGGTACAGGCGCGAGAGGATCTCGCGTACGTGCTTCTGGGTCTTCCATGGCTGCCCGGCGTACAGGTACATCCACGGGATATGGTGCGACGGCTGGTTGCTGTGCGCGTACATGCCCATGCGCACGTCGCGCGCTTCGGTCATCTCGTGGATCAGCCCGCCATACGAGCCCACCAGGGCGGGATCGGCGGTTTCCGGCGTATCGAAGAATGCATCCAGCTTGGCGGCCAGTGCTTCACGTCCGCCGTAAAGCGAGGCCAGGCCCTCGCCATCGTGGGCGGCGGTGAACGCGAACGTCCAGCCATTGGATTCGGTGTAATCGTGCCCCCAGACGCGGGCGTCGTAGCTCTTTGAATCGAGCCGCCAGCCGCCATCCTCGCGGCGGCCCTGGAAGAAGCCCGCAGCGGGATCGAACATCGTGGAATAGCCGGCGGCGCGATGGCGGAAATAGTCCGCCTCGGTCGCGTAGCGCTCGCGTTCCTGGGGGGACCGGGCAGACACCGCCAGCTTCCCGGCCATGTTGGCGATGCCGAAGTCGTTCAACGCGCCTTCCAGGGTCCATGACATGCCTTCATGCACGTCGCTGCTGGCAAAGCCGCGGAACGTGGAACGGTCCATGCCCTTGCGGCCGACGTGGCGGTCCGGTGGCACCACGCTGGCGTTCTTCACGGCAGCAGCGTATGCCTCTTCGGCGTCGAAACCGCGCACGCCCTTCAGCCAGGCATCGGCGAAGGCCACATCCGAGCTGGTGCCCACCATCAGGTCGGCGTAGCCGGGCGAGGACCATCGCGCCACCCAGCCGCCGGCCCGATACTGCTCCAGGAAGCCCTGCACCAGCGCGCCGGCATCGTCGGCACGGAACAGCGCGTAGGCCGGCCATGTCGTGCGGAAGGTGTCCCAGAATCCATTGTTGACGTATACCCGGCCATCGCGGATCGGCGCGAAACTGCGGGTCGCACTGCCATCGGTATTGTCTTCGGCCGCGCTGGCCTGGCTGGCATAGCGCCAGTCCGGCGCCTGCGCGGTGCCGGCGTTTTCGTGCCCGGAGTTGGGGTACAGGTAAAGGCGATAGAGATTCGAATACAGCGTGGTCTTCTGGTCGTCGCTGGCATCGCCGATGTCGAACGCTCCCAGGCGCGCATCCCACGCGTCCTGCGCGCGGCTGGCGACCCGTTCCAGGTCGTCGTCGGCGGCCAGTTCCAGGGCCAGGTTGTGGCGTGCCTGCTCCAGCGAAATCAACGAGGTGGCGATGCGCATGTGCACGCGATGATCGGCATCGGCATCGAACTTGATGTAGCCGGTGGGGCGGCCGGTGTCGATGCGGCCACTGCTGCGCCATGGGCGGTCGAAGGTCGCCACCACATACATGCGCGTGGCACCGTTGGACAGGCCACTGCGCACGTCGGTATGGCCGTACAGTGTCTGCGCAGCGGCATCCAGGGTCAGGCCACCGCGCGCGTCGACATTGTCGAACAACAGGTTGGCATCGCCGTCCTGCGGAAACTCGAAGCGGAACACGGCGGCATGGTCGGTCGGTGCGATGGACGCGGCGATGCCATTGTCGAAGCGGACGTCGTAGCGGTACGGCCGCGCGCTTTCCTGGTCATGGGAAAACGCCAGCGCGCGCTTGCCGCGGTCCGCTTCGGGCACGCCGCGCGTGTTCGATGGCATCACCTGGAACGTCTGGCGGTCGCCCATCCACGGGCTGGGCTGGTGGCTGAGCCCCAGTGCCTGCAGACGCGGACGGTTGGCGTCGTCGTTGTGCTCGTTCCAGCGGTACAGCCAGTTCAGGGCGCTGGCGTCGGTCACCGGGGTCCAGAAGTTGAAGCCATGCGGGACGGCAGTGGCCGGGAAATTGTTGCCGCGCGAGAAGCGGCCGTTGGATTGCGTGCCGCGGGTGGTCAGTACCCAGTCCGAGGCCCGCTGCGGTACCGTGCGCGGCTGCGCGTCCAGGCGCACATCGTCGATCCAGCCGGACACGGGCGCGCCTTCGGCACTGGCCACGTCCAGCTCGATGGCCGCCACGCGGCGGCCTTTCAGCCCAGGCACGTCGCCCAGGCGTACGGACTTGCGTGCCCACTGCTGCGGATACAGCGTCTTCGAATCGCCCTGCTCAAGGGCACCGAGGGCCACACCATGCTGGTCGCGCGCACCGGAGGTCGAAATCCGGCTGCCGTCGTCCAGCAGCAGGTCCAGCGACACGTAGGTCGAAGAGACAGTATCGCCGTCGACGATTTCCGGCAGCACCATCCAGGACAGCGTGGTATCCGCTTCGATCACCTGGTCGGCATCCAGCAGCCGTTGCCGGGCAGTACCACCGGGGCCGGCGTAGTGCAGGGCACGAAGTCCGCTGTAGCCCATGCCGGCCCTGGCCGCATAGGGATCCTGCGGTCCGTTGCCGATGCGCAGCTGCAACGGCCCTTGCGTGCTGATGGCCGGTGCCGGCTGGCCCTGCTCGAACGAAGTGTTCACCGCAGCCGCATGGGCGGAGCAGGCGATCACGGGGGCCAGCACGAGGGCAAGGGCGAGGGGTAAAGGTGCGCGTTGTGCGCGGCAGTGCACGGACGGGGTCATTGCGTTCTCCTCCCAGAGCGACCGGGTCATCCTGCAACACGCCCGTTGGCGCTGACAAGTGAATTTAGTTCGATCTAATTCCGGGAAAAGGTTTCATTACAAAATATTGACATCTTCCTTTGGATCGATTTAAAACTGCCGCCGACACATCGTTAGCTGTCGCATCGCCGCACCCGTACCGCTCGCGCGCCGCCCCCGCCGGCCGCTGGATCGCCTTCCACGTTGGAGAGATGCCAGATGAAGCACAGGCTGTTGTCGTTGTTGATATCGTCCGCCCTGATCCTTCCCCTGTCCGCCCGGGCCCAGGTGCCCGCCGCTGACGAGGAGGGGACGGACGCCCGGCCTCGTCAGCTCGATGCGGTGCAGGTCACCGGTTCGCTGATCCCGCGCGCCCAGGTGGAAGGACCGTCGCCGGTCACCACCATCACCGCCGAACAGATCCAGGCGCAGGGCTTCACCACGGTGTTCGACGCACTGCGTTCCCTGCCGGTGGCCAATGGTTCGGTGCAGGATTCGCAGGGCACCGGCTTCTACACGCCTGGTGCCAAGACGATCAGCCTGTTCGGGCTGGACCCCAGCTACACGCTGACCCTGATCAATGGCCGCCCGATCAACAGCTATCCGCTGGCCTACAACGGCAACACCAGCATCGCGGACATTGCCAACATTCCGCTCGGCATGGTGGAGCGCATCGATGTGCTGACCGGGGGACAGTCATCGGTCTATGGCTCATCGGCGGTGGCCGGGGTGGTCAACATCGTGCTCAAGGATCGTGTGGAAGGGACCCACCTGCGCTACCGCGTCGGCGGTTACAGCCAGGGTGGCGGCTCCAGCCAGCGTTTCAGTTTCAGCAGCGGACAGAGCTTCGGCAATCTGGACCTGAGCTATGGGCTGGAATACACCAACCAGAAAGCGATCCATGCCTTTGACCGCAGCAGCATCGACAGCGTGGACGACAACCCCACCGGCCCGCAGGATCCTTCGCGCACCTTCCTTCGCATGCGCATGGGACCGAATGCCTACATCGATCCTGGCGCGGCCACCTGCGCGCCACTGGCGGGACTTTTTGGTGGCAGCACCGTGTACGCCCACCGTGATACGGCCGGCACCGGCTACTACTGCGGCAGCCCCGACAACGTCGGTACCGCTACGCTCTACAACACCAGCCAGGACGTCAACGCCACGACGTTCCTGCGCTATCACCTGACGCCGGAGACCGAACTGTACTCGGACATCCTGTTCGGCTTCGGCCGCCCCACCTACAGTGGCGGCAGTCCGTTCTGGAGCAAGACGTTCTACAACCAGTCCAGTGGCCAGTACGAACAGTGGCAGCGCATCTACGCGCCGGAGGAGGTCGGCCTGGATGCCAAGGACCAGCGTGTCTACACGCGCTCGTTGAACGTCACCGCCGGCGCGCGCGGCGCACTGGGTGGCTTCGACTACGATGTGTACGTCAACCGTTCCAGCACGGATGTGACCCGCAAGTCCACCGATTTCCTGGCACGCAACGGTGTGGATGACTATTACCTGGGTCCGATGCTGGGCATGCAGGACGGCTATGAGGTATATGCGCCGGATCTGTCCAGGCTGTACCAGCCGATCACCCGTGGGCAGTACGACAGCTTCAGCGGCCTGAACCGTGCCGCTTCAAGCGCATCGCGCACGGCGGTTACCGCGCTACTCACGCATACCTCGCTGTTCACGCTGCCCGCTGGTGACGTGGGCTTTGCGCTGATCGCGCAGGGACAGCGCGAGAAGTTCTTCAACCAGTCCGCCGATCCCAATGCAGGCGTGCTGTTCCGCGGGCAGACCGCCGGCACCTCGGCCGAAGGCCAACGCGATCTGTACGCGCTGGGGGCCGAACTGCAGGTGCCTATCCTGGATACGTTCAGCGCCAACCTGTCCGGCCGCTACGACAAGTACTCGCTGCAGGGCGGTGGCGGCAACGGCAAGGCGACCTGGAAACTGGGGCTGGAATACCGCCCGGTTGAATCACTGCTGCTGCGCGGCAGCTATGCCACCGCATTCCGCTCACCGGACATGTTCTACCTGTTCTCGCGCGAGAGCAGCGGTTACACCACCAATACCGACCTGTATCAATGCCGGCAGGCGGGGTACACATCCGACAACTACGATGAATGTGAGCAGTCAGGCCTGACGGTGCTGTCCTCCAGCACCGGCAATCGCGATCTGAAGGACATTACCGCGCGTACCTTTACCTATGGCGTCGTGTGGTCGGCACTGGACAACGCGCTCAGCATGTCGGTGGACTTCAACTCGGTCACCATCGAAAACGAGGTGCGCATCCTCGGCACCGACAGCATTCTGGATACCGAGGCCAATTGCAGGCTGGGCGTGTCCGAAAACGGGCAGACGCCGTTCGACATCACCTCGCCGACCTGCCAGCAGGTGCTGGCCCAGGTGCAGCGCAAGCCCGGCACCGACCCACTCAATCCCGATGGCGTGGACAAGGTGTTCTCGTACCCCATCAACGTGGCCAGCCAGCGCCAGACGGGCGTGCAGGCGGCTCTGGACTACCGCTGGAGCACGGGGCGCGTCGGTGATTTCAGCGTCAATGCCGGCTACTACCGCGCGGTCAAGCACACTACCCAGGACAAGGACGGCGATCCGGTCTATGACCAGCTGTGCTGCGCCAACTCCAACGAGCTCCAGCACCGCAGCACGCTGGGCGTGAACTGGAAGCGCGGCGCATTCAGCGCCAGCGCCTTCGGCGTACGCAATGCCCCCACCTGGGACAGCCGCGGCGAGCAGCGCGACATCGGCCCGTGGACCACATGGAACGCCACCGTGGGTTACCGCATCAATGACCTGGCCAGCCTGTTGCTGACAGTGAACAACGTGACGGACGAGATGCCTCCCATCGACCGCAGCAACGGCAACTGGCCGTTCTACGACCAGGGCATCTACAACGCCTTCGGCCGTTCGGCGTTCCTGGAGCTGTCGCTGGATTTCCAGTAAACCGCGCTGCGGCACCACGCCCTGTGGTCCGCCTCCTGATCCCGCCCCACCAGCAGTAGGGGGGGCGGGCGCCGGCCTGCTAGAATCAGCCCATCCGTTTCCCCCATTTGCAGATTCCCGCCGCCATGAGCCATACCGCCACTGCTCCCGCCAACGCCGAAAAGCGTTACACCGTGCACCGCAGCGACCTGCCGCTGAGCTGCCCGACGCCGGAGATGGCGCTGTGGAACTCGCATCCGCGCGTGTACCTGCCCATCGAAGACGAGCCCAACGGCGAAGCGAAGTGCGCCTACTGCGGCGCCGTGTTCGTGCTGGCCGACTGACCGGATCCCCCTGCCGATGCGCCGATTGACCGTGGTGCAGTTGCTGCCGGCGCTGCATTCCGGGGGCGTCGAGCGCTCGACCCTGGAAATCGCCGCAGCGCTGGTCCAGGCAGGCCATCGCGCGCTGGTGGTATCCGCCGGCGGGCGTCTGGTGAAGCCGTTGCTGGCCAGCGGTGCCGAACATCTCACGCTGGATATCGGCCGTAAATCGCTGTTCACCCTGCGGCACATGCCCACCCTGCGGCGCCTGTTCGTGGACGTGGACGCGGACATCGTCCACGCGCGCTCGCGGCTGCCGGCCTGGCTGGGCCTGAAGGCGGTTCAGGCATTGCCGGCCGATCGCCGCCCGCACTGGGTCACCACCGTGCACGGGCTGAATTCGCCCGGTCGCTACAGTGCCGTGATGACCACCGGCGAGCGGGTGATCTGTGTGTCCGATACCGTGCGCGATTTCGTCCAGCGCCACTATCCCTCGGTGCCTGCGGAGCGCCTGCAGGTGATCCCGCGCGGTGTCGATACCGCGCAGTTCCCACGCGTTGCGCGCAATGATCGCCGGCCACGGCTGTCACTGGGCAGGGATCATCCCTGGCTGCTGCAGGCCGATGGGCCGGTGCTGCTGCTGCCGGGACGTGGCACGCGGCTGAAGGGCCATGCGCATGCGCTGCGGCTGCTGGCGCACCTGCATGCGGCCGGTGTGCCGGCACGGCTGTGGATGCTCGGCAGCGACGAGCCGGGACGCGAAAGCTACGTCGACGAGCTGCGCCAGCAGGCCCGTGGGCTGGGCGTGGACACGGCGTTGCACATCAGTCCGCCGACGTCGCGGATCGCCGAAGCGTACGCGGCCAGCGACCTGGTGCTGCAGCTTTCCGACAAGCCCGAAGCATTCGGCCGCACCGTGGTGGAAGCCATCGCCGTCGGCCGCCCGGTGCTCGGCTGGGACCATGGCGGCGTCGGCGAACTGCTGCGGCAGCTGCAGCCTTCCGGCGCAGTACCACTGGGCGACGCCCCTGCCCTGGGTGAACGCGCGCTGGCACTGCTTGCCGATCCTCCGCTGCTGCCCTCGCGCATCCCGTATACGCTGCAGGCCATGCAGCGCGACACGCTCCGCCTCTATGCCGATCTTGCCGGCTGATCCTGTGCCCCCTGTGCGCGAAGACCGCGCCGGGCACTGGGCGCCCTGGTGGGTGCTGGCCTTCGTGGCGCTGTGGCCGCTGCCCGGCATCGCCGAAGGCGTGCTGGTGCTGGGCGCGCTGTATGCGGCAACGCGGATGGTCATGCGCCGGGCGCAGGGCAGGCCCCGTCTGCTGGGGCCTGCCGCGTGGGCACTCACCAGCATCCTGTTTCTCGGCTACTGGTTGCCGCAGGCATTTTCCGCGCTGGATGCGGTGGATCCGTCCGCGGCATGGACCAAGGCCGCCGCCGGACTGCGCTACCTGCCTTTCATGTGGCTGGTCGCCATCGCGGTAGCCACGCCGCAGCGCCGGTCGCTGACCCTGAACGGCCTGGCGTTGATCACGGCGGCGTGGACCGTGGATGCGCTGGTGCAGGCGGTCGCCGGTACCAGCCCATGGTTCTGGTCGCTGGACCAGCTCAAGGTAATGGTCAGCGGGCACGGACTGTGCAGCCCGGAAGAAGCCGCATTGGCCGATCGCCTCAGCGGCGCGCTGGGGCCGTGCAATCTCAAATTCGGCCAGGTGCTGGCCAGCCTGTCGCCCTTCCTGTTGCTGCCGGCTGCGGCGCGTTTCGGTCGCAGCGGGTGGCTGCTGGCCAGTGCGGCGGTGGGCGCCGTACTGTTGCTGGCCGGCTCACGGGCATCGTGGATCACCTTCGCGCTGGTGGTGCTGTACAGCGGGTGGCGTCTTCTGGGCGTCCGCCAGCTGCTGCTGCTGTCGATGCTCGGCCTGGCGGTCGCGGCAGGACTGGCGGCGTCCGTGCCGCAGCTGCGCGAACGCGTGGCGCGCACGGCACAAGCGTGGGACGGGCAGGAGGATGGCGTGGAGCAGGCGTTGTCCGGTCGTGGGCGCATCTGGGCTGCGGCGGGCTGCATGATCCAGGCGCATCCCATCAACGGCGTCGGTGCGCGCGGGTTCCGCGACGCGTATCCCGCGTGCGATCCGCAGGCGGGCCAACAGGGCGTATGGGGTGAAGGCCCCGCGTTGCACGCCCACCAGATCGTGCTGGAAATCCTCGCCGAAACCGGTGTGCTGGGGCTGTTGTTGTGGCTGGCGGCCTTCGCGCAGGCCTGGCGTGCATGGCGGTTCGCGCCACCGCAGGCACGCGAACGCGCGCGCCCGGCAATGCTGGCGCTGGTGGTTACCGTGTTTCCGCTGAACACCCACCTGGCGTTCCATTCCACATTCTGGGGTGGGCTGACGGTGTTGCTGGCGGCGTTGTATGCGGGCAGCCTGCTGGCCCGTGACGAAGGGCAGACGGCAGCGAACGGCTGAAAGGAGACGGTGGTGGAGCCCACCCTGGGTGGCTCCACCACCGCAGGCCCGTACGACCCGCTTCAGCGGTAATGGTTGCTGCGGCCGCCCGGCTGACGCTTGAACCGTCGGTGGATCCACAGGTACTGGTCAGGCGCCTCGCGCACCATCTCTTCGATGGCCTGGTTGACCCGCGCGGTATCGGCTTCCACGTCCTCGCTGGGGAAATTCTCCAACGGCGCGCCGATCCTGAGGAAATACTTTCCGCCTTCGCGGCGGTGGAAATAGGGGATCACCGCACAGCCGGTCATCCGTGCCAGCTGGTGGGTGGCGGTGATGGTGGCAGCAGTGTGGCCGAAGAACGGCACGAACACGGTGTCCTTGCCACGCATGTCCTGGTCCGGCGCGTACCACAGGAAGCCACCCTTCTTCAGGTGGCGCACGGTGGCGCGGATATCTTCGTTGGCGTACATCGCCTTGGCGTAGCGCAGGCGGCCGAACTTCACCGCCCACTCGTATACCGGGTTCTTGTGCCTGCGGTACATTCCCGACAGGTCGACGTGGTCGCACAGTAGGCGCCCGCACATCTCCAGGGTCATGAAGTGGCCCGATACCAGCAGTACGCCACGGCCTTCGGCCTGCATCTGCTTGAGATGTTCCAGGCCTTCGATCCGCACGTGCGGGCGGATGCTGTCGATGCTGCCCCACCAGGAGCGCATGCATTCGAATATGCCTACGCCCAGGGCATCGAAGCTGTCGCGGGCCAGACGCTGGCGCCACGCCTCGTCCTTTTCCGGGAAGCACAGCTTCAGGTTCACTTCTGCGGCGCGGCGTCGACTGCCGAGCAGGCGCCAGGTGATCGATCCGACGCCCCGGCCGAGTACGCGCTGCAGCATCCAGGGCAGCCGGGCGATGGCGAAGGCGCCGAACATCACGGCGAACATCGGCCAGTTGCGGGGATCGGCCAGGGAGGGACGGACGGCGGTGGTGGCATCGGACATGCCGTCATTCTAGCAACCCGGCCGCGTGTCTTTCCCGAGGGGCTCCCGTATCCTCTGCCCATGCGCAAAGACCCCGTCGAATGGATCCTGCGCGGCCTGTATTCGGCCGTGCTCTACCTGTTGCTGCCGATCACGGTGTACCACCTGGTGTGGCGTGGCTTCCGGGTCCGCGAATACTTCCGGCGCTGGGATGAGCGCTATGCGTCCTACCCCGATTCGAGCTGCCAGCCGCGGGTATGGCTGCACGCGGTTTCGGTGGGCGAAGTCAATGCCGCCGCGCCACTGGTCAATGCGTTGCGCAGCCTGCGCCCGGACATCCGCTGGGTGATCACCACCATCACGCCCACCGGCTCGGAGCGGGTGCGCGCCCTGTGGGGCGATGCGCTGGACCACGTCTACCTGCCGTACGACGTGCCGGGCAGCGTGGGGCGCTTCCTCAACCATTTCCAGCCCAGCCTGGCACTGATCCTGGAAACCGAGCTGTGGCCCAACCTGCTGTTCGGCTGCCGCAGCCGCAACGTGCCGGTGTACATCCTCAATGCACGGCTGTCGGCGCGTTCGCTGCGCGGATATCGGCTTCTGGCGCCGCTGATCCGTCGCGCGCTGCGTACCGTGACCTGCGTGGCGGCGCAGTCGCAGGATGATGCCGCACGTTTCGTGCAGCTCGGCGCGGCGCCGGAACAGGTGCAGGCGCTGGGCAACCTGAAGTTCGACATCGCCACGCCGGACGTGCAGGCGTTCGTCGAACACTTCCATCTGCAGGTGCCGGCCGAGCGCCCGGTATGGATCGCCGCCAGTACCCACGAAGGCGAGGAGCAGGCGGTGGTGGACCTGCATCGGCAACTGCGCCAGCAGCATCCCGGGCTCCTGCTGCTATGGGCGCCGCGCCATCCGGAGCGTTTCGCGAAGGTGGAAGCCCTGGCCCGCGAAGCCGGCTGGCAGGTATCCACGCGCCGTGCGCAGCAGTGGCCCGGCCGTGGCGACGATGTGTTCGTGGTCGACACACTGGGCGAGCTGATGTCCTTCTACGCCTGCGCGCAGGTGGCCTTCGTCGGCGGCAGTCTGCAGGCCATCGGCGGCCACAATCTGCTGGAACCTGCGGCGATGGGTACGCCGGCGGTGACCGGCCCGCACCTGCACAACTTCGCGGAGATCTCGCGACGCATGCTGGAGGCGGGCGCGCTGCTGGTCGGCCAGGACGTGCAGTCGGTGGGCGGGCACCTGCAGAACCTGCTGGCCACTGCGCCGGCGCGCGAAGAAATGGCCCGCGCCGGCTGTTCGCTGGTCAGCAATGGTCGTGGCGCATTGAAGCGCACCATCGCACTGGTGGAGCCGCACCTGCCGCCGCCGCATACGGCATGATTCGCGTCGGTCGCGCCGATCCATGATCGGCATGCCCTGCATGATGCCGCGCTTTTAGGCCTCATCCGATTCTGCTGGCCAGGGGGGTTGCCTAGCTTCAGGGGTTGTATTCCCTGGAGAACGCCATGCCCGTCCATCGCCTCACGCGCTCGCGTGTCGGCTTCGCCATCATCGCGCTGCTGCCGGTTTCCACGCTGGCCCAAGGGACTGGCAACGCTGACGATGTGCATCCGCGCTTCATCGGCCCGCTGGCCAGCCCCGCTCCGCCGCTGCCGAAGGGCGTGGGCAACATCGAGCCCTACCTGGTGACGACCACTGCGGCCTCACGTTTCGATGCCGATGGCCACCGTGTCGACAGCCAGGCGGCCACGCAGTGGGACGTGATCGTGCCTGTCCAGTACGGTCTGACCGATCGCCTGACAGTGGGCACGACCTTGAGCGCGGCCTACGACCGTGCCGCTGACGGAGGCCGCGATGCGGCCGTCGGCGATACGACGATCAGCGCGCTGTATGGCCTGTACGACGGAGCAGGGCCGCAACGCCTTCGACTGGCCGCCGGCCTGCGCCAGCGTCTGCCGACCGGTCGCCATGACCATCTGGAAACTACACGGCGGCCTGCCATTGGCAGTGGGGCCAGCAGCAGCACGCTTGCGCTGCAGGGCCAGGCGTATTTCCTGGATGGATATCTGCGCACGCGTGCCACCACGGCATGGCGCCTGCCCGGCAGCCACGCACGCATCCGCGGTGCAAGCGTCTATGGCACCGGCGCTGGATTCGTCGGCAAGGCCCGGCTGGATACCAGCATGGTCAGTACGCTGTCGGCCGAATACAGCGTGGATCCACGCTGGACACTGGTTGCCGAAGCCATGTACGAACGTGACAACGGCACACGTGTGCGCGGCGGCGATCCCGACGGCGTCGCCATCGATACCCGGGAACCCGGGTCGTGGCGCTTTTCGCTGCTGCCTGCGGTGCAGTATCACTTCAACGACGATGTCGGCGTGATCGCCGGTGTCCAGCTGGGGTTGGCGGGCCGCAACACGGCTGCGATCGTGGCACCGCAGATCGCCGTCAACATCGGCTTCTGACGGCCCCTGCTCCTGCACGAAGCAGGGCGCGGCCACTCACTCGCTGGTGCTGGGACTCCAGAACGCCTGCCGGACCGCAGGCAGGCGTTGCAGCCGTTGCACCACCGCGTCCATGGTGGCCGCATCCACCGATGTCGCCGTCAGCACTGCTTCAATCTCTACATCGTCCTCCCCGAAGGCATTCACCTGCAGGTCCGTGACCGGGTATGCATGACGTTCCAGTTCTGTTTCCAGTGCGGACATCAGCTGGCGCTGGCGTTGCTTGCCAACGATCACATGGACGATGTTGGTGACTTCCACCGACTCCACGTCCAGCGGCTGGCGATTGATCGCATTGACGATGGGACGCAGCAGGGTGTTCGCCGCAAGCACGAATGCGGTGCCGAGCAGGGCCTCGGCCAGCATGCCGGTACCGGCCGCCACGCCGATGGCGGCCGAGCCCCACAACGTGGCAGCGGTATTGATGCCACGGATGTTGCCTTCCTCGCGCATGATGACGCCGGCGCCGAGGAAGCCGACGCCGGATACCACGTAGGCGACCACCTGCAACGGGTTCGGTGTGCCGCCATACTGGGCGTGGAAACGCATGGCGATGTCCACGAACAGGGCGGCGCCCACCGCCACCAGCACGTTCGTGCGCAGGCCGGCGGTGCGCTGACGGTACTGCCGTTCCAGGCCGATGATGCTGCCCAGCACGAAGGCCAGCGCGAGGCTGGCGAGCGTGTCCATGGACGCGGCGAGGTCGAGATTCTGGATCAGCCGCATGTCGATCTCCTTTGATTCCGGGGCTGGTTGCATGGGGGCTTGCCGCCATCAACCGGCGGCAGAGACCAGTTGATCGCCCAGGAACAGCCAGGCAAACCCGAAGTAGACGAACACGCCGAGCAGGTCCATCACCGAGGTGATCAACGGCGAGGAGAGGGTGGCCGGATCGGTGCCGATGCGCCGCGCGGCGAACGGCAGCAGGGCACCGATGATGCCGCCCAGTGCGGTGCAGACCAGCATGCTCAGGCCGACCACCAGCAGCACGTCGATGCCGACGCCCTTGCTGAAGTACGCCAGTACCGCTTCCAGCAGCGCGATGGTGACGCCCAGCGCGGCGGCGATCGGCAGCTCGCGCTTGATCACGAACCACACGTGTCGCCAGTTGAGCCCCAGCTCGCCCAGCGCCATGCCGCGTATCACCAGCGTGGCCGACTGGCTGCCGGTGTTGCCGCCCATGTCCACGATGGGGGCGATGAACGCTGCAAGAACGATCGCCTGGCTCAGCAGCTCTTCCTGCGCGGCGACGAAGGTGCTGGTGATGATCCCGAAGAAGGTCAGCACGGCCAGCCAGAAGACACGGACGCTGAACATGCGTCGCAACGGTGTGGTCATCACGTCCAGGTCCGCACCGCCGGCGACGGATACACCGCCGAAACGCGCCAGCTGGTTTGCATCCTGTTCCTTGTCGATGTCCATCGCATCGTCCACGGTGACGATGCCGATCATGCGCTCGTCGCCATCGATCACCGGCACGGCCAGAAGATCGTAGCGACGGATGATCTCGGCGGCCTGCGCGCGTGGCCAGGTGGCGCGCACGAATACCGGATCGCGGCGCAGCACGTCGGCGATGAGTGCCTGCGGCAGAGCAACCACCAGGTCGCGCAGTGACACCGTGCCCTGCAGGCGACGCTTGCCGTCGAGCACGTACAGTACATAGACGGTATCGCTGCTGGGGGCCGTCGCGCGCAGGTGCGCCAGTGCCTCGGCCACGGTCATGCAGGCATTGATGGCGACGAAACCGGAGGTCGTGGCCGAACCGATGGCCTCTTCCGGGTAGGCGGACAGGCTCAGGATGTCCTCGCGCTCGGCGATATCCAGCCCGGCCAGCAGCGCTGGACGGGACAGTTCATCGAGCCGGTTGAACAGGTCGGCCCGGTCATCGGCGGGCAGATGTTCGAACAGTTCGACCATTTCATCGCGTGGCAGCACGGCGACCAGATCATCCTGTCGCCTTGCGTCGAGATGGACGAACAGGTCCGCGCGCTGCTGCGCGGCCAGCAACGACAGCAATGTCGATGCCTGCTGCAGCGAAGCGGACTGCAGGGCGGCGGCCATGTCTGACGGATGGGCCGAACGTGCCAGCGCGGCGAAGCCGTCGCGGTCCGGGGCATGTGCGAAACGACGCACGGCGAAAATCAGTTCTTCACGATTCATGGGATTCTCCTTGTCGAGGGCAGGTGGCATGGCGCGGCTTGGCCGCGCATGAAACAGGGGCGTCAGTGCGCCAGCGGTACGTTCAGTCCGACGGTGATCCAGGACGCCGACAAAGCGTCGTGGGTACGGCCGGCGAGCAGATCCAGCGACGCCTCATCGCGCAGATGCCAGCGCAGGCCGATCTGGCTGCTGCGGTCGCGGGCGGCATCGCGCCAGTGCTCGGCCAGCAGCGACCACCGGGAAGTGATGCGCAGGGCGCTGCCGATGCCGGCGGTCATGCCACGATCAGCACGGTCGTGGTCCCAGCCAACGTTGGCGTGCAGCACGACCCGGCCTGCCTTATCGAGCACGAAGCTGGCGGGCAGGTTCAGCGTCCATCCACGTGCGCCGGCATGCCGCATGTCGCCGCCGATGCCTGCGCTGACGGCGAACTGCACGCGTTCGTCATCGAGCCCACGCAGCGTGCGCTTGGAACCGAGTGACCATGGTGTGGAACCCGCACCACGCAGGTGGCTGAGACTCAACGACCATTCCGTGCCGCCGAGGGTGCACGCAGGCGTGGCGGTCACTATGGGATGGTTGCCGTGCCGGCGGGCCCAGCTTTCCAGCTGGCACTGTCCGGCTGGCGTGGTGCCAGCGTCGTCCACCAGCAGGCTGGCGGCAGCGCAGGCGACGTTGCTGAAGGGCAGGGTTGCCCACAGCGGGGCATGGCGAAGGAAGGTGAAGCGCATGGACGATCTCCGATGGACGGATACGCCAGCGGCTCCCACTCGGGCCGAAGGTAAATAAAGTGCGATGTACGCAGGTCAGGCCGCCTCATGTCGGCGACACATGGCCTCGTCCTGGCGGACGAGACCTGCCTTGGCAGTGTCCGGTCCGCTCAGGAGCAGCAGAATCTACTGTGACTGTCCAAGCAGGGCCCCCGGGGCGATGAAGTGGGCGCATGGTGGTCGCGCATCGGAACGACGTCAAATCGAAAACGCAGATCGAATCGCTGTCAGCGCATTCTTCTTCGGATGTTTTCTGCGGAAGTGCGCAGCTTTTCGGGCAGAGGTGCAGATATTCCGGCGTCTGCACCACGTTTTCAGGCGATGCCAGGTGGACGATCGATCCGCAGGCCGTTGCGTGGCAATCGCGACAGTCGCTGCGATCTGGCAGGCAACGGGAAGGAATTACGCATGGTCATGTCTTCTGGCGTTACTCAACTTTCCGCATTCCTGTTCCTGGACGTCTCTCTTAGCGTCGATCCTGCAGGCAGATGCCTGCCTACTGGAGAGAACATGCAATGCAGGATCGATTACATGCCGCCCGCCGCGCGGGCATTGCCGTCGTTGGTGCGTTGCTGGGTGGCCTGCTGGCCACGCAGGCGGCAGCCGCACAGGAGGGTGCACCACGTTTCGCCGGTCCGCTGCTCAGCCCGGCGCCGCCGCTGCCGGTCGGTATGCTCAACGTCGAACCCTACCTGATCCACAGCCAGTTGCGAGGCGTGTATGACGGCGATGGACACCGCAGGAATGCCGACGCGCCCGGCGGCTGGCATCTTTCGGTGCCGGTGCAGTACGGCGTGCACGAGCGCGTGACGCTCGCGGCAACCTTCAATGCCATGTACAACCGCGACAGCGGCGAATCGCGCGCCTTCGACATCGGCGATACCTCGCTGTCGGCCCTGGTCGGGTTGTATGCCGGCCGTGGTGCGTCACGTCCCACGCTGACCCTGGCGGTGCGGCAGAGCCTGTCCACCGGTCATCATGATCGTCTGGAAGACCGGTCCATTTCGGTGGCCACCGGCAGTGGCGTCGGCGCGACCAGCGTGGGTCTGCACGGGCAGGCGTACTTCATCGACGACCATCTGCGGATGCGCGCCGGCAGCGCCTGGCGCATTCCCGGCAGCAATGCCGGAGTACGTGGACAGAGTGCGTACGGAACACCGGCCGGATTCGATGGGCAGGTCCGCAGGGGCGCGGCCCTGACGAGCCTGCTGGCGGCCGAATACAGCCTGTCGCGCACCTGGGTGCTGGCTGGCGAATTGATGCATGAGCGGGAAAGTGCGGGCAGCGTGCATGGCACACGGCCTGGCAACGCCGGACGGGAAGCATTCCATCGGCGTGACCCGGCCAGCTGGCGCTTTTCAGTGGTGCCGGCGGTGCAGTACCACTGGAGCGACAACGTCGCACTGGTGGCGGGCGCGCAGGTGTCGCTGGCCGGCCGCAACAGCAGCCGGGTGGTGGCGCCGCAGGTGGCGCTGAACATGGTGTTCTGAGGGCGCTGCTTCAGCGCGAAGACACGGGTAGAGCCGGGCCATGCCCGGCTGGTGTTGGCGACAGCCGATCATGGATCGGCTCTACCGCTGCTCGAAGCCGATCATGGATCGGCTTCGGGGGTCAGCTGCCGACGGTGGTGCTGGGGTTGCCGGCGTCGACGGTCAGCAGGCGGTTGATTTCCTGCAGCTCGGCGATGTCCAGGCCACCCACGGCCTGGCTCAACAGCAGGCGGTTCTGCAGAAAGGTGTAGCGGGCGTTTGCATAGTCCAGCTGCGCGGAGAACAGGATGCGCTGGTTCTGGATCACATCCAGCACGGTACGCGTACCGACTTCCAGACCGACCTGCGAAGCGTCATAGGCGCTCTGCGCCGACACCACGGCAAGGCGGCGCGCTTCCACTTCGCTGATGCCGGCCACCAGGTTCTGGTAGGCATTGCGGGTGTTGCGGTCCAGTGCGCGCTTCTGCTGCTCGTAACCGTCCTGGGCGATGTCACGCTGGGCCAGCGCCTGGCGCACACCGGACTGGGTAGCGCCGCCGGAGAAGATCGGCACGTTCAGGGTCAGGCCGACGCTGTTGGTACGCGCATCCGGGCTCAGCGAACCGGAGCCGGTGCTGTCGCCCCAGGTCGCGCTCTTGCCCCAGCTGCCGCCCAGGGAAAGGGTCGGGTAGTGGCCGCCGCGGGCGGATTCGACGCTGGCTTCGGCGGCGCTCACCTGCAGTTCCTGCGCCTTCAACGCCGGATTCTGGGTGACCGCGCTCTGCACCAGCTGGTCCACGTTGCCGCGATTGGCCGGGACTTCCGGACGGAAATCTTCCGGCAGGCCACGCAGGTTGGTGACCGGCTGGCCGGTCAGCTCGGTCAGCGCCTGGTAGGCATCGGCCAGGGTGTTCTGGGCCACGATCGTATTGGCACGTGCCTGGTCGTACTGCGCGCGTGCTTCGTGCACGTCGGTAATCGGCGCCAGGCCGACTTCCAGGCGCTTGTCGGCGAAGTCGAACTGCTTCTTCGCAGCCTCTTCGTTGGTCTTGGCGGCGTTCAGGGATTCGATCGCCACCAGGACGTTGAAATAGGCGGCCGAGCTGCGGACGATCAGGTCGTCGTTGGCCGAATCGAGCGTGAAATCAGCTGCCTTGCTCAGTTCGCGCTGCGCGCGCAGGGTGCTGAACTGGCTCCAGTTGAACAGTGTCTGGCTGCCATCCACGGTGTAGCTGCGGCGGCGGCTGTCGAAGGTGCCGGTATTGTTGCCGCGATCCTCACTGCGGGTACGGGTCAGCGACGCGGCGCCATTGATCTGCGGAAGCAGGGCGGCGCGGGCCTGCACGGCGCCTTCCTTGTCGAACAGCCGGGTGGATTCGGCGACGGACAGCTGCGGATCACCATTGCGGGCCATTTCGTAGACCTGCAGCAGGTCGGCGGCATGGGCGGACAGCGGCAGCAGGGTGGTGGCCAGCGCAATTGCGAGGGTTCGGCGGATCATTGCGGCTTCCTTGGACTCAGAGGTGGAACTGGGGGGCCGGCGCGGCACCGCGCAGGTAGTCGATATCGGTTTCGAACAGCGATTCGGTGCTTCCGTCGGCCTTGATCAGGACCGCTTCCATCACCGGCGAGCGGCCGCGGATGACGAACAGCCGTCCACCCGGACGCAGCCACGAGGCAAACTGTGACGGCACGGTATCCACCGCGCCAGTGACACAGATCACATCAAAGCGACGTTCGGTCTGCCAGGCCAGCGCATCGGCCACTTCAACGCGTACATTGGTACCCAGGCCGGTGCTGTCCAGGCGCGCGCGGGCGGCGGCAGCCAGTTCAGGGTCGATCTCCAGGCTCAGCACATCGCGTGCCAGCGCGCCAAGGCAGGCCGACAGAAAACCGCTGCCGGTACCGACCTCCAGCACTTCATCACCCGGCTGCAGATCCAGCGCCTGCAGGGTGCGCCCTTCGACGACCGGCTTCATCATCTTCTGGTCGTGGCCCAACGGCAGTTCGATGTCGGCATAGGCCAGCGCGCGGTGCGATTCAGCGACGAACGCTTCGCGCGGCAGGCGGGCCAGTACGTCGAGCACCTTGATGTCCAGCACGTCCCAGGGACGGATCTGCTGTTCCACCATCAGTTCGCGGGCGTGGGCGTAATCAATCGTCATGAGGTTCTAATCCAGCGCAGTGGGCCGGCCATTTTACCGGTGCCGGAGGCCGGCGGCGCGTCCAGAGCATGGAGTCCGGTCGGCCGGTAACGCAGTGCCGGAAGTCATCGCGACCTCCGGCCTGTTCAGATTGGGGCGATCAGCCACGCGCAGGGCCCTCGATCGGCGGCCGGCGAGCATAGGCGCGCAGGAAGAAATCCACGCTGGCGGCCACGTGGTCACGGGGCGCGCCCTGTCCCGGGGCAGGCGGCAGGCCGCACATCATGTGCGCGTGCAGCTCGCCCTTGACCAGCGTCATCAACTGCAATGCCGCGGTGGGAAAGTCCTCGATATCCAGCTCGCCGCGCGCCGCACGCGCACGCAGGAATTCGGCCAGGGCCTCGGTGGTTCGCCGCGGGCCGGCCTGCCAGAACATCTCGCGCAGGCGGTTGTCGGTCTCCGGGGCCATCATCACCCGTTGTACCGACACGGCCGCTTCGGAGGTGACCAGGTCGAAAAAGGCATGCGCGATGCCCAGCAACTGCTCGCGCAGCGGACCTTCGGCATCGGTGATGAACAGCGTGTCCGGCAGCATTTCGATGCATTTGGACTGCACCGCCTCGCTGAAAAGGGTCTCCTTGTCGCCGAAATGGCTGTACACGGTGAGCTTGGACACGCCCGCCTGGGCGGCGATGGCATCCATGCTCACGCCGGTATAGCCCTGATCGATGAACAGTGCCTTGGCTGCTTCAAGAATCGCCGCGCGTTTGCCCAGGTCCTTGGGACGACCGGGGCCCGGCGCCTTGCCGGCGGCGTTCGGGGCTCGCTTGCGGGAAAAGGGACACATCATCCCGCCAATACTAGACCAATCGGTTCGATATTTATACTATACCGCCGAGTTCATTAAATTGGCGTGCCATTGCGCGCCTCGTTGCCAACATTTACCTGCGTTATCAGGACGAAACCGATGAAGATCGTGCGCTGGATGGGAATTGCCGTGTGGGTGTCCGTGCTTGTCGCGTGTTCCGGGAAAGATGAAACCCCCGAGACCGCCCTGCCGGTGCTGGTGGTGCATCCCGCCGCAGTGGCCGGGCAGGCACCAGCCGTGTTCCCCGGCGAAGTGCGCGCGCGCGAGGAGAGCACGTTGTCCTTCAGGGTCGGTGGCAACCTGGTCAAGCGCCACGTGGATGCAGGGCAGCGGGTGCGCAAGGGGCAGCTGCTGGCCGAGCTGGATCCGGCCGATTTCGCGTTGCAGGCCCGTGCCTCGCAGGCGCAGCTGGCGGCTGCGGAAGCGGAGCTGGCGCGTGCGCGCGATGATCTCAAGCGGTACCAGGTGCTGGCCGCGCAGCAACTGGTCAGCCAATCCGCGCTGGACCAGCAGGCCACGGCCTACAAGGCGGCGCAGGGACAGGCCAATGCGGCCCGCGCCAACGCCGATGTGCTGGGCAACCAGGCCGGCTATGCGCAACTGCGTGCGCCCGCTGACGGCGTGATTGCCAGCCGCGAAGCGGAGGCCGGCCAGGTGGTGGCCGCCGGGCAGGTGATCTTCAACCTGGCGGCCGATGGCGCGCGCGAGGTGCTGATCGCGTTGCCGGAAGCGGATATCCGCAAGCACGTGGTCGGCGAGGCGGTGGAGGTGGAACTGTGGAATTCCCCGGGCCGGCGATATTCCGGCACAGTCCGCGAGATCGCCGCTGCGGCCGATCCGCAGGCGCGCACCTATGCAACGCGCATCAGCATCACCGACGCGGCACTGGCCGACGTCGCGCTGGGCCAGAGTGCGCGGGTCTACAGCACGGCCGGGCGTGCCGGCACCCTGCAGTTGCCGCTGGCGGCGCTGCAGCGGGGCACGGACGATACGGCCAGCGTGTGGCGGGTCGATCCGGCGACCAGCACCCTGAAGGCGGTGGCGGTGACGACCGGTGCCTACGGCAGCGAGACGGTCCCGGTGGTATCCGGGGTGTCCGCCGGCGACTGGGTGGTGGCCGCCGGCGGGCACCTGCTGCGTGAAGGGCAGCCGGTGGTGGCGGTGGACAGGCAGAACCGCCCGGTGTTGAAGTCGGCGACCCCGGCCACTACGCCGAAGGGCGGGGAGTAAGCCGTGCGCCGCTTCAATCTTTCCGAATGGGCACTGGCCAACCGTCCGCTGGTGCTGTTCGCGATGCTGGCCTTCGCACTGATCGGCGGCTGGTCATACAAGCACCTCGGCCAGTCGGAGGATCCGCCGTTCACGTTCAAGGCGATGGTGGTGCGCACGCTGTGGCCGGGCGCCACGGCCGAGCAGGTGTCCCGCCAGGTGACCGAGCCGATCGAGAAGGCGCTGATGAATACCGGCGAGTTCGAGTTCATCCGCTCGTACTCGCGCCCCGGCGAATCGCAGGTGATCTTCATGGCCCGCGATGACCTGCGCTCGAAGCAGATACCAGAGCTGTGGTACCAGGTGCGCAAGCGGGTGGGTGACATCCAGGCCACCCTGCCACGGGAGATCGTCGGGCCGTTCTTCAACGATGAGTTTGGCGATACCTTCGGCAACATCTACGCGCTGACCGGCAAGGGCTTCGACTACGCGGTGATGCGCGATTACGCCGATCGCATCCAGCTGGAACTGCAGCGCGTGCCGGATGTCGGCAAGGTGGAACTGGTCGGGCTGCAGGACGAAAAGGTCTGGATCGAGCTGTCCAATGCCAAGCTCGCTACGCTCGGTGTATCGATGCAGCAGGTACAGCAGGCGCTGGCCGACCAGAATGCGGTGAGCGGCAGCAGTTTCATTGAAACCGCCAGTGATCGCGTCCAGCTGCGGGTGACCGGGCAGTTCAACAGCATCGACGACATCCGCGCCTTCGCGATCCGCGCCGGCGAACGTACCGTACGCCTGGGCGACATCGCCGAGGTGAAGCGGGGCTTCGCCGATCCGGCGTCGCCGAAGATGCGCTTCATGGGCGAAGATGCAATCGGTCTGGCCGTGGCGATGAAGGATGGCGGTGACATCCTCGCATTGGGCGCGCACCTGGACGCGGAGTTCGAGCAACTGCAGGAAACGCTGCCAGCGGGCATGCAGCTGCGCAAGGTGTCCGACCAGCCCAGGGCGGTGGAGGAGTCTGTCGGCGAATTCGTGCAGGTGCTCAGCGAAGCCGTGGTGATCGTGCTGCTGGTCAGCTTCTTCTCGCTGGGCCTGCGTACCGGCCTGGTGGTTGGCGTGACCATTCCGCTCGTGCTGGCGATGACGTTCTTCGTCATGCATTACTTCGGCATCGGCCTGCACAAGATATCGCTGGGCGCGCTGGTGCTGGCGCTGGGCCTGCTGGTGGACGATGCCATCATCGCGGTGGAGATGATGGCGACCAAGATGGAGCAGGGCTTTGATCGGCTGCGTGCGGCGAGCTTCGCCTGGGAGTCCACGGCCTTCCCGATGCTGACCGGCACGCTGATCACCGCGGCCGGTTTCCTGCCCATCGCCACGGCGGCGTCCAGCACCGGCGAGTACACGCGTTCGCTGTTCCAGGTGGTGACCATCGCGCTGGTGGTGTCGTGGATCGCCGCGGTGCTGTTCATCCCCTACCTGGGTGACAAGATGCTGCCGGACCTGTTCAATGCGCAGCCGCCGGATCCGCGCAGCCTGCCGGGTCGTTGGCGCGCGCTGCGGCAGCGCTGGGCCGACCGCCATCCGGCGCTGGCGAACGTGATCGCGCCAAAACAGCATGATCACGACCATGATCCTTACCAGCGGCCGTTCTATGTACGTTTCCGCGCATTCCTGGATGCCTGCCTGCGCCGTCGCTGGTGGGTGATCGGGGCGACGGTGCTGCTGTTCGTGCTGTCGCTGGTGCTGTTCCGTTTCGTGCCCCAGCAGTTCTTCCCGGATTCCACCCGGCCGGAACTGATGGTGGACATCGAACTGGCCGAGGGCGCCTCGTTGAGCGCGACCCGTGACCAGGTAGGCAAGCTGGAGACACTGCTGGCGCGACGCGATGGCATCAGCAACTACGTGGCCTACGTGGGCACGGGCTCGCCGCGCTTCTACCTGCCGCTGGACCAGCAGCTGCCGGCGACCAATTTCGCGCAGTTCGTGGTGCTGGCCGAGGACATCCACGCGCGCGAGGCCACACGCGACTGGCTGCTGCGCGAGGTGGTTCCCCGATTCCCCGATGTACAGATGCGGGTGACCCGGCTGGAGAATGGCCCGCCGGTCGGTTACCCGGTGCAGTTCAGGGTGTCCGGCGAACACGTGGCCGAGGTGCAGGCGTTGGCGCGGCAGGTGGAAGCCAGGGTGCGCGCCAATCCACACACCATCAACGTCAACCTGGACTGGAGCGAGCCGAGCAAGGTGGTGCGGCTGGTGATCGACCAGGATCGTGCCCGCGCGCTGGGCGTGAGCAGCGCCCAGGTCAGCCAGTTCCTGGCCGGCTCGCTGGCCGGGCAGACGGTGAGCGTGTATCGCGAGGGCAACCGACAGATTGAAATGCTGCTGCGCGGTCCGGCCGATGAGCGCGCCAGCCTGGAACTGCTGTCCAGCCTCTCGATGCCGGCTGCCGGCGGTGGCAGCATCAGCCTGGCGCAGGTGGCGACGCTGGAATACGGTTTCGAGGACGGCATCATCTGGCACCGTGACCGCCTGCCGACGGTGACCGTGCGCGCCGATATCGGTGATGGCATGCAGCCGCTGGACGTGGTCGGGCAGATCCTGCCGACGCTGGAGGACGTGCGTTCGCAGCTGCCCAACGGCTACCTTCTGGAAACCGGCGGGACGGTGGAGGATTCGGCACGTGGCCAGGATTCGATCAAGGCTGGCATGCCGCTGTTCCTGGTGGTGGTGGCCACGCTGCTGATGCTGCAGCTGCGCAGTTTCTCGCGGGCGGCCATGGTGCTGGTGACGGCACCGCTGGGCATCATCGGGGCGACGCTGTTCCTGTTGATTTTCCGGGTGCCGTTCGGTTTCGTGGCGCTGCTGGGGACCATCGCGCTGGCGGGCATGATCATGCGCAATTCGGTGATCCTGATCGATCAGATCCAGCAGGATATCGATGCGGGGCATGATCGGTGGCACGCGATCATCGATGCGACGGTGCGGCGGTTCCGGCCGATCGTATTGACGGCGCTGGCGGCGGTGCTGGCGATGATTCCGCTGTCGCGCAGTGCGTTCTATGGGTCGATGGCGATCTCGATCATGGGTGGGTTGATCGTGGGCACGGTGCTGACGCTGGTGTTCCTGCCGGCGTTGTATGCGGCGTGGTTCCGGGTGAAGCCGGATGAGGCTGGTCGAACGGGCTGAGCCCCCTCGCGGGTGGTGGTGGGTCGGTAGGTCCGGGAGGGAGACGGGTGGCCAGGCGGTGCGGGACCCGCCCGCAAGTACATCCATGTAGGGCTCGTTTCGCGCCATCCATGGCGCTCTACGGTCCCGCCAACCCAACCCGCCCCACCTTCGACAGGTTAATGATGGCTGTGGCAAAGGCAGGAGCAGGACCAAGCAGCGAGGAGCAGGAGCAGGGAGGTTGAGGGATATGAGTTGGGTGATTCTGGCGGTTGGCCGGGTGCTCTTGCTTTTGCTTCTATTTATTTTTTACGGGGCTGGTGGACTGGGAAATGGTGGAGGCGACGGGTGGATGCGGCGGCGCAGGACCGTTGAGCGCCATGGGTCGGACGCATGCGTCTGACGGGTTGGGCAGGAGCCCAACCCCGGTCTTGCCGTGTGCGCAGGACAGCGCACACGAGCAAGCGGGAAACGAGCCCTACATGGACGTACTTGCGGGCGGGTCCTGCGCCGCCGCATCCACCCGTCGCCTATCCAGCTGGCGAAAACCGCAGCCAGCCGTGAGGGGGTTCTACCCGTTCGAGCTACTTCACCGCTTCGTTCGCTGCGGCGCGGAGTTTGGGTAACAGGCGCAGCGCGAGGGCCACCTGGGTGCGGATCAACTGTAGTTTCGGCGGCATCGTGTCATCGAACTGTTCCAGCTGCTCGGCGATCGCGCGGTCGTTCTCGGTATCGCCTTCGGCGATGGGTTGGCGTTGGTCCAGTGCGACCGCCAGCTGGCGCAACGATTCCTGTACCCGTTCGCCGGCTGAAAGTGCCAGCGGATCCTGCGCGAAGCTGTCCACCTGGTCGCGATGTGCGCCCAGTGCGGAGAGATGCCCGAGCAGGGTGTTGGACAGCGCGAGAAAGCGGAATCCGGCATCCAGGTTGCGACGCACGTGGCCCGGCTCGCGCAGCATGTTGGACAGTGCGGTGGACAGGGCCGCATCGGCGTTGTGCATGTCGCGCCGTGCGACGCGGTAGGCCAGGTCGTCACGCATGCCGCTGCGATACTGGCCCAGCACGGCTTCAAGGTAACGCGCAGCGCTGTCCAGCACTCTGCCCAGCACCTTGTTGAGCTGGCGGCCCTGCCAGTCGGGCAGGATCAGGAACGCGGCGGCGGCCGCGATGGCGCAGCCGAGCAGGGTATCGACCATGCGGGGCACGATCAGCAGGAAGCCATCGCCGATGAGGTTGAAACAGGTGAGCGCCATCACCGTGATCGCGCCGGACGCGACCACATAGCGGTCGGTGCGGTTGTAGAAGAACAGCAGCGCGGACAGCAGCGCGATCAGCAACTGGCTGTGCAGGTCCTGGAACAGCTGCAGCAGCGCCCACGTCAGCACCAGCCCGGCCAGCGTACCGGCGATGCGCTGGGCCAGGCGTTGCCGGGTGGCGCCGAAGTTCGGACGGCACACGAACACGATGGTCAGCAGCACCCACGATCCGTTCTGGAAGTTGAACAGTGATATCGCCGCGAAGCCGACCACCAGCGCCACCGCCATGCGCAGGCCATGCCGGAACAGCACCGAGCCCGGTGTCAGCTGCTGGCGCAGGCGTACGCCCATCTCGCGCAACGTGTGGGGATTATTGTCGCGCAGGCGCGTATCGACGTTGTCCAGGCTGGCATCGGAGCGCTCGGCATCCAGCAGCCGCCGCTCGATGCTCTGCAGGTTGTGCACCAGCAGGTCCAGCGACGCCAGCAGCCGCTGCCACTGCGGCCGCTGCTGGGAACGCAGGAATGCCAGCGAATCGGCCAGGTCGCGCGCTGCCTGCTGGCTGTCTTCACCATAGGCGAAGGCGCGGCGCAGGCGGATGGCTTCGCCCAGGCGGGCGCAGGCCTGTCCCTGCAGATCCAGCAGGCGCTGGCAGCGGTACAGCACGTCGCTATGGAAGAAGGCATCCACCAGCGACCCATAGGGATAGTGGGAGGAGCTGGCGCGCTCGTGGAAGTCCTGGGCGGTGTAGTACAGGCGCAGGTACAGGCCGGAATTGACGCCGGGCCGGCCCGAACGTCCGAACCGCGCCAGGATCGCCGTCTTGGCGATGTTCAGTGCTTCCACCACCCGCCGGTTCTGTTCGGCCAGCGCAAGCTGGCGCCGCTGCAGATCTGCTTCGCGCACCGGTTCGAACAATGCCGCCTTCAACTGCAGGTAACGGCCCAGTTCCACATACAGGCGTGCCACGCGTTCGCGCACCGGGCGGTTGGCAAACAGTGCCGTCCACAGGATGGACAGCAGGCCATACCAGACCGCACCGGCAAGCAGGTGACTTACGGCATCCAGCGCCGTGCGCCAGTCGTCGGCCCCATGCTGTTCCAGGCCGATCATCGTGTAGATGGCCAGCGTCACCGTAGCCTGTGCGATGGAGGCATAGCGCTCGCCAAGCGCACCGAGCAGGGTCAGGGCGAAGGTGGACAGCGCGAGCGCGCCGATGAACAGCCAGGGCACTGGAAACAGCCAGACCACGCAGGCAGCGGCGATGCAGAAGCACAGCAGCGAAAGCGCGACAGCCTTGGTCCGTCCCCACCAGTTGTCGTCGGTTTCGGCTATGGCGCTGGCAATGATGCCGAGAAATACACCGGGAAGCGCCGTCAACGCATCGAAATGCCAGCACACCGCCATCGCGGTGGAGAGCGCGATGAGCACGCGCAGGCCGTAGCTGGCCTTCTCGTGCGCCCACAGGCGGCTGAGGCGGGATTCTCGGCGGGACATGCATCGTCGGCGGTGGAAGCAGCCTCCATTATTGCGGCAGCCGCGTGAGCATCGCCACCACGCCCGAACCCGAAAAAGGGGGACGGAGGAGGTTAATTTCAAATAACCTCCTCCGTCCCCCTTTTTTTGTCAGAGATCCAGGCGGACGCTGACGGCAACGGTGCGCGGCAGGCCGATGCCGGCATTGGACCAGTACCTGCGGTTGCCCAGGTTTTCGACGCTTCCACGCCAGGTGACGGCGTGGCCGGCGGCCTGCGTCCGATAGCCGACCCCTGCATTGAAAAGCGTGTAGTCCGGCAGTTTCAGGGTGTTGTCGGCGTCATACCAGACATCGCCGTAGTAGCGACCCACTGCATATGCCTCCAGCCCATCCACCCACGGGAGCTGCCACGTCGCGTGCAGCACCCCGCTCCAGTGCGCTGCACCCGCAGGGCGGTTTCCCTGCTGGTTCGCGCTATCGGGTGACAGCTTGTCGTAGGTCGGGTCCAGCCATGTGGCGCCGCCACCGACGACCAGCGCGTCGGTCACGCGCAGGTCGGCGCTGGCCTCGATGCCCTCGTACAGGGTGATGCCATCCTGCACCAGTACTCTGCCTGCATCGGTCAAGCGATCGATGTTGGCGCCACGTTCAAGCCGGAAGGCAGCCAGGTTGCCGCTCCAGCGCGCGGAGTCGAATTTCGCACCTGCTTCCAGCTGCTTGCTGAGGGTCGGATCAAGCACATCGCCAGCATTGAGATAATCGTCGCCGACACGGTTTCCGGCTTCCAGCGACTCCACATAGCTGGCATACAGCGTCCAGGCCTCATCTGGCTTGAACAACAGTGCGTAGGTGGGCGTAACCGGGTAGGTGTGGTAACTGCCCTTGTTCTCGAAGTCGTTGTAGCGCGCGCCCAGCAGCGCCGACCAGCCCGCGCCGAAATCGACGGTGTCGCTCAGGAACAGCGCCTGCTGTACGGTTTCACTTCCCCGGCTGAACTGTCGCGCGCCCACTGCGTCGTGTCGAAGGCTGGGGCGCTGGTACAGGTTCCCGCGTCCGATCAGGTTCCATTCGTAGGGACGGTCCCAGCCCAGCGTGGTCTGATGACTTGCGCCGGCGACCAGTTGATGTGACAGCGGACCGGTGGTGAAGCGCCCTTCCAGCAGCGCCTGCGCCTGCTTCCACTCTGTCTTTCCGCCCAGCTCGTACACGTTGACATCGTAGTCGCCGTTGATGTCGTCGATATACGCGAAGATCTTGTTGACGTCATTCCAGTGGCTGGTGAATCCGTAGCTGAAGGTGGCCTTCCAGTTGATGTTGAGCTGCCACGCCAGCGCGGTGGACAGCAGGCTGGAGCGGGTGTCGTAGTACGTGCCGGCAATGCCGTTGTCGATGTCGCCGGCAATCGGTCGCGGCAGCTCGGTGAGTCCAATGAAGTAGTACTGCGGTGATTCACCGGAAAGGTCGCGTTCCTGGAAGACGCCATCAAACGTCCATGTCAGCGTGTCGCTCAGTCGTGCATCCAGTGAAAGCGCGCCCACCTTGCGGTCGATGTCGCCGCCATTGAAGGTCTCGCCCTTTTCCTGGTAGGCGTTGAAACGGTAGCCGAACATCTGCTGGTCACCGAAGCGGCCGCCGACGTCGATGCCGCCACTGGCGATGCCCTGTTCGCGCCAGCCGAGCTGCGCTGACAACGTGGGCTGGTCGGTCGGTTTCTTTGTCACATAGTTGACGATTCCGCCGGGCTGACCGAAGCCGTACATGAAGCCTCCCGGTCCCTTCAGCAGTTCGACCTGTTCCATGATCTCCAATGGCCACTCGGTACCCCAGGAAGATACCTGCAGGCCGTTGACGCGATAGCTGTCCCATGCGACGTCGATGCCGCGGTTGCGGATCGGTGAGCTCCAGCCACTGGCGTACGCGCTGACCTGGGTGGTGACGGAGGGATCGGTGATGAAGGCTTCGCCGAGCGACACGACCTGGCGCTGTTCGATCTGCTCGCGGCCGATGGCGGTGATGGCGAACGTGGTGTCATGCAGCGCACGGTCGCCCAGCGCGCCGGTGGCCGTGTGCGTGCGCTGCGCCGTGACACTGACGGCATCAAGCTCGGTGGCGGACTGCGCATGGGCGGCGCAGGCGAAGCAGAGCGCGACAGACAGCAGCGCCGGGCGCGGTATACGGGAAAACGGCATCGAAGGAATCCTCCGCGGACAGCCGCAACCATCCGCGATCTGATGATGGCGGGGGAGGGTCGATGGCTGGATCACGCAGGCTGGCCGTGAGCTGGCAGCGGGGGCGCCGGAGAGCGGTGCCAGACCGTGGCTGGTGCGGATTGTTCTCCTTTGTCACAGACACGTCAAACCCGAAAAGGGGGACGGAGGAGGTTAATTTCAAATAACCTCCTCCGTCCCCCTTTTTTCAGGCGCGGGCGGCGCGCTTCAGCAGTTTCTTCTCGTGGCGGCGCGTGCGCCAGCTTCGCCAGTGCTGCTGCAGGCACGAGAAGATCACGTACAGCGCCGGGGTGCTGAGCAGCGTCAGGCTCTGCGAGAACAGCAGGCCGCCGATCATCGCGATGCCCAGCGGGCGTCGCAGCTCGGAGCCTTCGCCGATGCCGATCGCCAGCGGTACCGCCGCCAGGATCGCCACCATGCTGGTCATCATGATCGGACGGAAGCGCACGATGCTGGCTTCGCGCGCCGCTTCCAGCGCGCTTCTGCCGTGCTCGCGCTGCGCCACCACCGCGAAGTCGATCATCATGATCGCGTTCTTCTTGACGATGCCGATCAGCAGCACCAGGGCGATCATCGAAATCACCGACAGTTCGGTGTTGGTACCGTACAGCGCAAGCAGCGCGCCGACACCCGCCGCCGGCAGGGTGGACAGGATCGTCACCGGGTGCACCAGGCTTTCGTACAGCATGCCCAGTACCAGGTACACGGTCATGATCGCCGCGATCACCAGGATCAGCATCTCCATCGGGTCCGAATCGAAACCGAATCCGCCACCTTCAGCCAGGCGGATGTCGCCCGGCATGCGCATGCCATCCACCGTGCTCTTGATGATGGCCTGCGCCTCGCCCATGCTGGTGCCCGGCGCCAGGTTGTAGCTGAGCTCCATCGTGGTGTACTGGTTTTCGTGGGTGATCTGCGAAGGCGCCAGTCCGGGAACCTGCTCGGCCACCGCGGTGATCGGCACCATTTCGCCATTGCCCGCGCGCACATGCACCTGGTCCAGTGCGCCGGGCGTCGCGGTCTGCTCCGGAAGTGCGTTGACCACCACGCTGTACTGGTTGATGTCCGAATAGATCGTCGAGATCTGCCGCTGGCCGAACGCGCCATACAGTGCACCGTCGATGGCGCCCACCGACACCCCCAGCCGCGCCGCCTTGGCACGATCGATCACGATGTTCTGGCGCAGCCCGGCGTCGTCCACGTCAGTGCCGACGTCGGCCAGTTTCGGGTTCTGTTTCAGCACTGCCTGCAGTTTCGGCAGCCATTCCTGCAACTGGGCCAGATCGTTGCCCTGCAGTGAAACCCGGTATTGCGCGCCCTGGCTGGCACCGCCGCCATCGTTGCTGGGCAGGTCCTGGATGGCGCGCAGACGCAGCTGCAGGTCCGGATAGCGATCGGCCTTCGCACTCAGGCGCGCCAGCGCCTGTGCGGTGGTTTCGCGGCGGCCGTCCTTGCGCGATTTCAGCTCCACGTTGAACTGGGCGCTGGATCCCTGGCGGCCACTGCCCAGCCGTACGCCGACGGTCTTCACCGCCGGATCGGCCATCAGCATGTCGGTGATGCGCCGCTGGCGGTTGACCATGTCCTCGAAGGACACGGTGGCGCTGGAGTTCGCGCGGCCCCAGATCAGGCCGGTGTCCTGCGGCGGGAACGCTCCCTTCTTGACGGCGCCGAACAGGAAGATGGTCACGCCGATCAGGATCAGCGGCGTCAGCGAAAGCAGCAGCGCGTGGCGCAGCGAAAAATCCAGCAGCACCACGTAGATGCGCAGCATGCGGTCATGGCCGGCATCCAGCCAGCGGCCGAAACGCGACGGCGTACCGGCGTCGGCGTGGGGATTGAGGAAACGGCTGCACAGCGCGGGCGTGAGCGTGAGCGAGATGATCATCGACACCACGATGGCCGCCACCAGGGTGACGGTGAACTCGCGGAAGAACGCACCCATCATGCCCTTGGCGAACAGCAGCGGGATGAACACCGCCACCAGCGAGGCGGTGATGGACACGATGGTGAAGCCGATTTCGCGCGCGCCGGTCAGCGCGGCCTGCAGTCGCGGCATGCCTTCGTCGAGGTGGCGCATGATGTTCTCGATCACCACGATCGCATCGTCGACCACGAAGCCGATCGCGATCACCAGCGCCAGCAGGCTGAGATTGTTCAGTGTGAAGCCCAGTGCGTACATCACCAGCGCCGCGCCGGCCAGCGACAACGGTACCGTCACCGCCGCGATCAGCGTCGGTGCCAGCCGGCGCAGGAACAGCGCCATGGTCAGCACCACCATCGCCAGCGCGATCAGCAGGGTGATCTGCACTTCATGCAGCGAGCCGCGGATGGTCGGCGTGCGGTCGAAATAGGGCGTGAGCGTGGTGCCCGGCTGCAGGTAGTCGCGCAGCGTGGGAATCTGCTCCTTCACCCGGTCCACGGTCTCCACGATGTTCGCGCCAGCACGGGTGAACACGTACATCACCACCGCCGGCTTGTGGTTGAACCATGCCGCCTGGTAGGCATCCTGCTGGCCGTCGTAGACGTTGGCGATGTCCTGCAGGCGGATCACCCGGCCGCTGGATTCGGTCTTGATGACCAGGTTGGCGAAGTCGGCCGCACGTGCCACCGAATCGTTGGCGATGATCGCGGTGGTGGTGTTGCCGTCGCTGAGGAAGCCGGTGGGCGAGGTGACATTGGCCGCGCGCACGGCGTTGCGCAGGTCATCGGCGGTCAGGCCCAGCGCGTTCATCAGGCGCAGGTTGACGTCCACGCGGACCGCTGGGGTGGATGCGCCGGCGATATCCACCGAGGACACCCCGGTGATCTGGCGGATGCGCTGGGCCAGCAGCGAATCGGCCACGTTGTACAGATCATCCGCCGACTGTGTTTCCGATGTCAGCGCGATGGCGATGACCGGATCGTCGTTCGGATTGGCCTTCTGGAACATCGGCGAACCGAGTCCGGAAGGCAGGTCGGCCTGCGCCGAATTGATCGCGGTCTGCACGTCCAGCGCGGCCGAATCGATGTCGCGGTCGCTCTGGAAGATCATGAACACCAGCGAGCTGCCTTCCGAACTCGACGAGCGCATGCGATCGATGCCGGGCAACTGGCCCAGGTGGCGTTCCAGCGGGGCGGTCACTGTCGACGCCATCGTCGCGGCATCCGCACCTGACTGGTTGGCATGTACGAAGATCACCGGGATCTGGATGTTCGGCAGTGCCGACACGCCGAGCTTGAGGTAGCAGATCAGGCCGATGACGAACAGGCCGATCGCCAGCAGCGTTGTGCCGATCGGGCGGCGGATGAAGATGCCGGAAAGGTTCATCGCCACGCTCCGGTGCTGCGTGCGGCCATGATCACGCCTGGGGCTCCCGTGCGACCGCATGCCTGTCGGCCGTGCGCAGTGCACGCTGTTCGCGACGGCGCGCCAGCCATTCGGAGAACCGTTCCATGTACAGGTAGATCACCGGCGTGGTGTACAGCGTGACCAGCTGCGACAGCAGCAGGCCACCGACGATCGCGATGCCCAGCGGACGGCGCAGCTCGGAGCCGATGCCGGTACCCAGCGCAAGCGGCAGCGCACCCAGCATCGCCGCCGCAGTGGTCATCATGATCGGCCGGAAACGCAGCAGGCAGGCGCGCCGGATCGCTTCGTGCGCGTTGGCGCCGGCGCGACGTGCCTCGATGGCGAAGTCGACCATCATGATGCCGTTCTTCTTCACGATGCCGATCAGCAGCACGATACCGACGATGCCATCCACCGACAGGCTGAGCCCGCACAGCATCAGCGCCAGCAACGCGCCGACACCGGCCGGCGGCAGCGTGGAGATGATGGTGATGGGGTGGATATAGCTCTCGTACAGCACGCCCAGCACGATGTAGATCACCACCAGCGAAGCCAGCAGCAGCCACACCACATCGGTCTGGCTGCCGGTGAATTCCGCCGCCTTGCCGATGAACTGCGCATGCACCTGCGAGGGCAGCTGCAGGGTTTCCTGGGTTTCCTGGATCGCCTTCACCGCTGCAGACAGCGAGTACCCGTGTGCGACGTTGAAGGAAATGGTCACCGCTGGCAGCTGCTGCTGGTGGCTGACCACCAGCGGCGCGCTGGTGACCTTGCCTTCGGCCAGCGCCGACAGCGGAATGATGCCGCCGGCGCCCACGGTGATGCCGGTGTTCTGGTTGCCGATGCCGGTCGCGGTGGAGGAGTTGGACGAGGTCACCTGGCCGAACGAGGTGGCGTTGGTGCCGGTCAGCGCGCCGGTGCCATTGGAGGCCACCGCCAGCTGCTCCATCAGCGCGGTGCTGGTGCGGAATTCCGGCGCGACTTCCAGCACCACGCGGTACTGGTTGAGCTCGGTGAAGATGGTGGATATCTGCCGCTGGCCGAACGCATCGTAGAGGGTGTCGTCGATGGTCTGCATCGGCACGCCGAGCACGCTGGCCTTGTCACGGTCGATGGTCAGTTCAAGCGCCCGGCCCTGGTTGGACAGGTTGTTGTCCACGTCAGCCAGCTCCGGACGCTGGCGCAGCGCCTCGGTCATGCGTACCGCCTGCCGGCCCACCTCCGCCGCATCGACGTCGGACAGCACGAACTGGTAATCGGTGGCCGCCACGCGGGTATCCAGGGTGACGTCCTGCACCGGCTTGAGGTACAGCGCGATGCCGGGAATGCCGGCGACGGCGTCCTGCAGGCGTGGCAGGATCACGTCCAGGCCATCACGCTGGCCACGCTCCTTCAGCACGATGGACAGCTGACCCTGGTTGAGCGTGGGGTTCATGGTGCCGGCGCCGATGAAGGCCGACACCCCCGTCACCGCCGGATCCTGGCGCAACGCCTGGGCAACGGCTTCGGTGCGCTGCTGCATCTGCGGAAAGGCGATGTTCTGGTCGGCCTGCACCACGGCGGTGATCTGCCCGGTGTCCTGGTCGGGCAGCAGGCCCTTGGGAATCAGCACGTACAGCAGCACGGTCAGCACCAGCGCGCCGCCGGCCACGGCCAGGGTGAAGCGCTGGTGGACCAGCACCCAGTCCAAGCTGCGTTCGTACAGGCCGACGATGCGTGTCCACAGGTTTTCCTTGCCGGCGGCCGCAGCGCGCTCGTGTGCGTCCTCGCCCTCCGGCAGTTCGTCCGGCTTGAGCAGGTAGGCGCACATCATCGGTGTGAGCGTCAGCGAGATCAGCATCGACAGCGTCACCGCGATGCTCAACACCCAGGCGAACTCATGGAACAGGCGGCCGGTGACACCGGGCATCAACAGCAGCGGCAGGAACACCGCCACCAGCGATACGGTCAGCGAAAGCACCGTGAAACCGATCTGCCGCGCACCGATCTCGGCCGCTTCCTTGCCGCTCTTGCCCTGTTCGATGTAGCGCACGATGTTCTCGATCATCACGATCGCATCGTCGACCACGAAGCCGGTGGCCACCACCAGCGCCATCAGCGAAAGGTTGTCCAGCGACATACCGGCGAAGGACATCACCGCGAACGTGCCGGCCAGCGACAGCGGTACCGCTACCGAAGGAATGATGGTCGCCCACAGCCGCCGCAGGAACAGGAAGATCACCGCCACCACCAGGCCGATGGTGAGGATCAGGGTGAACTGCACCTCATGCACGGAGGCACGGATGGTTTCGGTGCGGTCGGAGAAGATTTCCAGGTGCACATCGGCCGGCAGTACGCCCTGCAGCTGCGGCAGCAATGCGCGCACGCGTTCGACGGTCTGCACGATGTTCGCGCCCGGCTGCCGACGCACTTCCAGCAGCACCGCCGGCTTGCCGTCGGCCCAAGCCGCCAGCTGGTCGTTCTCCACGCCATCCACGACCTGGGCGACGTCGGAAAGGCGTACCGGCGCGCCATTGCGGTAGCTGATGAGGGTGTCGCGGTATTCGGCTGCGCTGGTCAGCTGGTCGTTGGTACCGATGCTGTAGGACTGTGTCTTGCCGTTCAGCGAGCCCTTCGGGGCGCTGACATTGGCCTGGGTCAGCGCGCTGCGCAGGTCTTCCAGGGTCAGGCCCATGTTGGACAGCTGCGCCGGATTGACCTGGATGCGCACCGCCGGACGTACGTTGCCGGCGATGGATACCAGGCCGACGCCCTGCACCTGTGACAGGCGCTGGGCGATGATCGAATCGGCGTAGTTGTTCACATCGCGCAGCGGCCGCGTGTCCGACGTGAGCTTGAGGGTGACGATGGCCGCGTCGGCCGGATTCACGCGGTTGTAGACCGGCTGGTAGGGCAGCGACGAAGGCAGCGTGGCCTGGCGGATGGCGGCCTGCACGTCCTGCGCGGCGATGTCGATGTCCCGTTCCATCGAGAACTGCAGGATGATGGTGGACAGGCCGGCGGAGGAATCGGACGTCATCAGCTCCAGGCCGGAAATCTGCCCGAACTGGCGCTCCAGCGGGGTGGTCACCAGCGATGCCATGGTGGTGGCATTGGCACCGGGATACTGGGTCGTCACCACCAGGCTGGGCGCATCGATTTCCGGCAGCGCCGACACCGGCAGCGAGCGGTAGCCCAGGATGCCGAGCAGCAGCAATCCCGCCATCAGCAGCGAGGTGGCGATCGGGCGGCGGATGAAGATCGTCGAAAAGCCCACGGGCAGATCCTTGCTGGAACGTCATGACGACGCCGGCAACGGTGCCGGCGCCGGTAAAACAGGTATGGCCGCGATCAGCGCGGGCCGCCCCCGGGGCGGGGGCCCCCCCCCAGCGGGGGGGGCGC
>JAEZCF010000054.1 GCA_023430045.1 Pseudomonadota bacterium
AGGTCATGATGATCGGGCGCAGGCGGTCGCGGACCGCATGCATCGTCGCCTCGATCAGGCCGGCGCCGTTCTCCAGGTTGGCCTTGGCGATCTCCACGATCAGGATCGCGTTCTTCGAGGTCAGGCCCACCGTGGTCAGCATCGCCACCTGGAAGTAGATGTCGCGCTCCATGCCGCGGAAGGTGTTGGCCAGCACCGCGCCGAGGATGCCCAGCGGCGCAACCAGCAGCACCGCGGTCGGCACGGTCCAGCTCTCGTAGAGCGCTGCCAGGCACAGGAACACGATCAGCAGCGACAGCGTGTACAGCAGCGGCGTCTGCGAGCCGGCCTGGCGTTCCTGGAACGACAGCGCGGTCCACTCGATCTCGAAGCCCGGCGGCAGGTCGCGCGCCAGCCGCTCGATCTCGTTCATCGCGTCGCCCGAGGCCACGCCCGGGGCGGGCTCGCCCTGGATCTCCATCGCCGACACGCCGTTGTAGCGCTCCAGACGCGGCGAACCGTAGTCCCAGTGCGTCTTCGCGAAGGCGCTGAACGGCACCATCTCGCCCTGGTCGTTCTTCACCGACCACAGGTTGAAGTCGTCCGGGGTCATGCGGAACGGCGCATCGGACTGCAGGTAGACGCGCTTGACCCGGCCGCGGTCGATGAAGTCGTCGATGTAGCTGCTGCCCCACGCGGTCGACAGGGTGGTGTTGATGGTGCCGATCGACAGGCCCAGCGCCGCGGCGCGCGGCACGTCGATGTCCACGCGCAGCTGCGGGGTGTCTTCCTGGCCGTTCGGGCGCACGTTGGCCAGCAGGCCGCTCTGCCCGGCCGCGCCGAGCAGCTGGTCGCGCGCATCCAGCAGGGCCTGGTGGCCCTGGCCGCTGTTGTCCTTCAGGAAGAAGGTGTAACCCGAGCCGATGCCCAGCTCCGGCATCGCCGGCGGCGGGAACGCGAACACGAACGCGTCCTTGATGCCGCCCAGCGCCATCATCGCGCGGCCGGTGACCGGGCCCACGCCCTGGTCGTCGTTGCGCTCGCCCCAGTCCTTGAGCTTGACGAAGGCCATGCCCGCGTTCTGGCCCATGCCGGCGAAGCTGAAGCCCTGCACCGAGAAGATCGACTCGATCGCGTCGGCCTCGTTCTCCATGAAGTGCTTTTCAAGCTTGTCGATCGATTCCAGCGTACGTTCCTGGGTGGCACCGACCGGGGTCTGCACCAGCGCCATCAGGATGCCCTGGTCTTCATTGGGCAGGAACGAGCTGGGCAGCCGCATGAACAGCAGCATCATCACCAGCGCCAGCGCGGCGAAGACACCCATGAAGCGCCACGGACGGGCAAGGATGCCCTTCACCCCACGCTGGTAGGTTTCGCTGGAACGGTCGAAACCACGGTTGAAGCCATTGAAGAAGCGCCCCGACCAACCTTTGTGCGCCACATGGTGTTCGCCCTTCTTCAGCGGCTTGAGCAGGGTCGCGCACAGCGCCGGGGTCAGCACGATCGCCACCAGCACCGACAGCAGCATGGCCGAGACGATGGTCGCGGAGAACTGCCGGTAGATGACGCCGGTGGAACCGCTCATGAAGGCCATCGGCACGAATACCGCCGACAGCACCAGGCCGATGCCCACCAGCGCGCCGGTGATCTGGTCCATCGATTTACGGGTGGCCTCCAGTGGCGACAGGCCCTCTTCGGCCATGATCCGTTCCACGTTCTCCACCACCACGATGGCATCGTCCACCAGCAGGCCGATCGCCAGCACCATCGCGAACATGGTCAGCATGTTGATGGAGAACCCCAGCGCAGCGAGCACGCCGAAGGTACCCAGCAGCACCACCGGCACTGCGATGGTGGGGATCAGCGTGGCGCGGAAGTTCTGCAGGAACAGGTACATCACCACGAACACCAGCACGATCGCTTCGATCAGGGTCTTGATGACGCCCTTGATGGACACCTGCACGAACGGCGTGGTGTCGTACGGCACCACGGTTTCCAGTCCGGCCGGGAAGTTGGCCTTCATGTCGTCCAGCGCGGCGCGCACGCCATTGGCGGTATCCAGCGCATTGGCGCCGGTGGCCAGCGTGATGGCGATGCCGGTGGAGGGCTTGCCGTTGTAGCGGGTGACGAAGTCGTAGCTTTCCGCGCCCAGTTCGACACGGGCGACATCGCCCAGCCGCAGTTCGCTGCCATCGGTACCACCACGCACCAGGATGTTGCGGAACTGTTCCGGCGTCTGCAGGCGGTCCTGCGCATTGATGGTGGCATTGAGCTGCTGGCCCTTCACCGACGGCGCGCCGCCCAGCTGGCCGATCGCCACCTGTGCGTTCTGCGCGGTGATGGCGGCGGTCACTTCATCCACCGACAGCCTGTAGGTATGCAGCTTGTTGGGGTCCAGCCAGATGCGCATGGCGTACTTGCCGCCGAAGACCTGGATGTTGCCCACCCCGGGCACGCGGCTGAGCGTGTCCACGACGTTGGAGCCCACGTAATCGGCGATGTCGTTGGCATCCATGCTGCCATCATTGGAGACGAAGCCCAGCACCTGCAGGAAGCCGCTGCTGGACTTTGCCACGTTGATGCCCTGGCGCTGCACTTCCTGCGGCAGCAGCGGCATGGCCAGCTGCAGCTTGTTCTGCACCTGCACCTGCGCGATATCAGGGTCGGTGCCGGCTTCGAAGGTCAGGGAGATGCTGGCCTGGCCGTTGGCCGAACTGTTGGAGGAGAAGTAGATCAGGCCATCCAGCCCTTTCATGTTCTGCTCGATGATCTGCGTCACCGAGTCCTCCACCACCTTGGCCGAGGCACCCGGGTAGCTCGCCGAGATCTCGACGGCCGGCGGTGCCACTTCCGGATACATGGATACCGGCAGGCTGGTGACCGCCAGCGCGCCGGCGAGCATGATGATGATCGCAATCACCCACGCGAAGATGGGGCGATCGATGAAGAAACGTGCCATGGAATTCTCCGCTTACTGCGCGTGTGCGTTGGCCGGGGCCTGCGCCGCGGAAGGATCTGCCGCGTCGGCGGCGGCGGGAGCGGGCGCGGCGGATGCATCGCCGCTGGCACGTGTGGCGGCCCCGGCGCCCTTCTCGGTGGCCTCCACCGGCATGCCCGGGCCGATCTTCTGCAGGCCCTCCACGATCACCTTGTCGCCCGGCTGCAGGCCGTCCTCGACCAGCCACTTGTCGCCCAGCGCACGGCTCACCTTCACCGCCCGCACCTCCACCTTGCCGTCCTTGCCGACCACCATCGCGCTGGTATCGCCCTTGGCATCGCGCGCGATGCCCTGCATCGGCACCAGTACCGCACCATCGCGCACGCCACCACCGATCACCGCGCGCACGTACATGCCCGGCATCAGCAGGCCTTCGGGGTTGTCCACCCGCACCCGCAGGCCGAAGCTGCCGGTGGTCGGGTCCACGCTCACTTCGGAAAACTCCAGCGTGCCCTTGTGCGCGAAGGTGCTGCCGTCCTCCAGCAGGATGCTGACCGGCAGGCTCTGGTTGTCCTGCAGGCGGCCGGTTTCCAGTTCGCGGCGCAACTGCAGCAGCTCCGCCGATGACTGGGTCAGGTCCACGTAGATGGGATCCAGCTGCTGCACCGTGGCCAGCGCTTCGGCCTGGTTGGCGCTGACCAGCGCCCCCTGGGTGACCGAGGACTTGCCGATGCGGCCACTGATGGGCGCGGTGATGCGCGCGTACCCCAACGTGACATTGGCTGCTTCCAGCGAGGCGCGCGCCGCGCCGACATCCGCATCGGCCTGCTTCTGCGCGGCGACTGCGTTTTCCAGGTCCTGCTGGCTGACCGCCTGCACATCCGCCAACTGGGTAATGCGCCTGGCGCTCAACCGCGAGGCATTGGCCGTGGCTTCGGCACGTGTCAGCTGGGCGCGTGCGTTGTTGGCCTGCGCCCGGTAGCTGGCGTCATCGATCTGATAGAGCGGCTGCCCTTCCTTGACCATGCTGCCTTCGGTGAACAGCCGTTTCCCGACGATGCCGTTGACCTGCGGGCGGACTTCGGCGATCAGGAACGCGTTGGTGCGGCCGGGCAGTTCACGGGTGAGCGATACGGATTCGGATTTCAGGGTTACCACGGTCACCTGCCCGGCGCCCTGCTGCGGCTGCGGGGTGTCGCCACCACAGGCGGCCACGGCCGCGGCAATGGCCAGCGTCAAGGCGAAGGGTCGAACTCGGGTCAGGAACATGGGCGGGAACTCTTGAAGGTGGGGGAAACGGTCGTGTACCGGGGAAGCGCTTGGAGCCGGCCCTGACGCGACGTGCAGTACCAGCTGCGCGTAGCGCCGGATTCCGCCCGGCTGAAAGGCACGGAACGCGCACGCAGGACGGGCAGACGCCCGTTTCTACAAGGCGTGCAAATATACATACATGCATGTTTGTTTGCAAAGAGGTATAATTCAGGCTCGTTTCATGCTCTCTCCCAGCAATGGCCCGGAAGACCAAAGAGGACACCCAGGCGACCCGCGAGGGCATCCTCGACGCCGCCGAATCCTGCTTTCACGAACACGGCGTGGCTCGCACCACGCTGGAGATGATCGGTGCGCGCGCCGGCTACACCCGTGGTGCGGTGTACTGGCATTTCAAGAACAAGATGGAGGTACTGGCAGGGGTGATAGAACGCGTCCGCCTGCCCTTCATGCAGGAGCTCGACCGCGCCGCCACCGAGGCGCGGGATACGCCGGTGCTGGACCTGCGTTCGGTGATGCTGGCCTCGCTGATTGATCTTTCGCAGGACGAACGGCTGCGCAAGACGATGGAGATCATGCTGCGCAGCGACAGTTCCGCCGACAGCAAGGTGCTGGCCGACCTGCAGCAGGAAGGCTTCCGCGATGGCCTTGAACGCATGGCGCGTGCATTGCGCCGTGCCCAGGCACTGGGCCAGCTGAAGCCCGGTGCCAATCCGGAAGCAGCCGCGCGCATGCTGCACGCCACGGTACTGGGCGTGCTGCACGGCGCGATGGTTGAACCGGAACTGATGGATATCCAGCGCGATGGAATGCTGGCGCTGGACATCACCCTGGCCGCATACGTGCGCGAGGGTGTTTTCGAACCGGGAAGCCCGCCAGCTCCCCTGCCGCCGGATGCCGCCGCGCGCTAGTCCGCGCGGGCCACGGCCGTCGCTTTCCTGATCGCGCCCCAGTCGTCGATCCATTCGAATTCGATGGCCTGCCCATGCCCTGGTGGCCGGGGGAAATCGAGCGTACGCGAACCCTGCGGCAGCACGCTGCCATCACCAAGGCCTGCTGCTGCCTGGTCACCGATGGCGACCGTGTTCAGGCTGACCACCCAGGGCGTGGGATTTGCAACCGTCAGCGACCTTCCTTCCTGCGACCAGCGCCATCGCAGCTGGCCGATGGCGCGTGCCGGGTCACCCTGCAGATCCGCAGGGCGGAAGATCAGCTTGATACGGCTGCGTACCAGCAGCTGCAGCTGCGCACGGGTCGCCGCTGCCACGCCATCTGCTTCCGGCGTCGCACGCGGGATCTCGATCATGTTGAACCAGTACAGGCTTTCGCGATCTGTCGGCAATATAGCGGGCTTCACCACCGCGATCCGCAATGGCAGGCTTGCCTGCGCCTCGATGCGCGCAAGCGGCGGAAGCACCTGGAACGGCGTATCGATCCGCTCCGGCGGCAGATCCGCGCGACCGTCGTCGATCCATGCCTGCACCAGTGCAGGCTGGGAATCGAGATTGCGTACCTCCAACCCTCCTTCACCGCCCGCCCCCGCGATCACGATCCGGGTGGCCGACATCGTCGTGCGCGCCTGCAGTGGCATCGCCACCGGCACCATGACAGTGGCCAGCGCGAGCATGCGGATGAACTTCATCGTCGTCTCCCGGCGTCCTCGTTCAACGGTACTCGATCCTGAGCTCCATCGAAGCAGCTACGCTGCCGGCAGAGACCTGGGGATCCATCTGCATGATGCGCGCCCGCATGGGCAGGTCGACCGTTGCGGTGCCCGGGGCAAGGTTCAACAGGTCCCGCCCTGCCAGCAGGGGGACGGCCATGTTGTGCCAGCCGTCCCACACCTGCACGCCAACGCCTGTCGCACCGCCCTGCGCGATGCCAAGCACGCCCCGTGCCAGGTCACGCACGCCCGTCTGCGGTGTCAGCCGATAAACGAGCGCCTGATAGCCTGCCGGGCAGTTACGCAGCGCCACATTGAAATCCACCCAGGGCGAGGTTGTCCCGGGTGCATTGAAAGCCGAAGCCCGATGGTCGCCCAGATTGACCGGGATGCTGGCAGGCATGCTGCAGGTGCCCACCGTCAGGTTGGTCGTACCCCCCACGGACACATGCCAGCGGCAATCGGAGGCGGCACCGCAGTTGAACGATACGCGCTGCTGCCCGGTCACCTGCAAAGGACCCGGCGCCACGTTGTCCGCTGTCCGGATGAGTTCGAACCACACCTTCTGCATCGGCAGCGTTGCCGCCAGTCCACCCGCAGCAGGGGATTGCCCTACCTGCGAACGTAATTGCATGCCACTACTGAAGTTGTTGCCGAAAAGCGTGTTGTGCCAGCGGATGCCAATGCCCGCGATGCTGGTCACGTAGACATCGGAGTAGCCGTTCACCAGCGTGGGGTCTGTCAGGGTGGTTACGAACGCCGCCGCCGTGTTCGGATCCACCTTGCGGCTCTGGGAAACGGACGAGGTCCACAACGTACCACCGACAGGCGTGGATCCGACATGCAGCCGGGCGGGCAGCTGCAACGTCGTCGTGGAGGGCGTGAAAGCCACCTGCGCGTGGGCGTTGCCAACATGCAGCGACAGCAGCACAACTACTAACGCCGCGGCGGTGCCCGTCCGCGTGGCCCGCCTGTATCCCGGTCGATCCATCTTCTTCATCCTCGCTCATCCTGCTTCGGCAGATCAACATCCACATCATGCGCCGCGTGCTGCAGCAGCGGCCTCACATCCGTTTCTTCGTGGCACTGGCTGACCAGCATCGTGCCAGGCGCGGCGCTGGCGAGATCGAAATCGATCACGCACTGCCGTGCCGGCGCGCTTCCCCAACGCACGGTCAACCTGCCCTTCTCCTCGATGCCGCGCACCCACAGGCGGCTGGCCTGGCCTACCACGCCGACCACTTCGCCTGCCTCATCGTATACATCGATACCGAACGGCAGCGGCGTACCGTCCGCCCGTGGCGCCTCGATCAACGCACTGCGTCCGCTGCTGGTCGGCACCACCAGCTTGACCACTGCGCCCGCGGTAGGAATTCCAACGACCGACGCGCTCTTCAGCTCAACGTCCATCGGCAGCCCGCGCGGGTCGATGGTCACTTCGTTGCGGCGGAAGGGCGTCATGTACGGAACCACCGCATAACCCCGTCCGTTGGTCTTCACGCCGACGGTGCTGTCGATGGCTGCGCCTGCGGCATCTGGCACGTGCACCAGCGCTATGGTGTCGCCCATCTGCTGGGAGAACGCCACGCCATCGCGATGCGCAACCACGCCGCCGCTGGCACCCAGGCTCAGGCCACGGCTTCCCGGCGAATGGCTGTAGCCCGCGCTGAGGCTGGCGATCGATGCCTGGTAATTGATACCGGCATCGTAGCTGTTGCCCTGTGCGCCATAACGGCTGGCGGCCGCACTGTAGCTGCCCTGGCGGCGCTCGCCGAAGCTGCCGTTGACGCCGGCGCGAATATCATCGCGGCCATCGCTGCGCCGGTTGACAGATGCGTTCATGCGCGGCGCTCCGGCGCGCGCTCCCAGCGGCACCGTCAGGTTGAAGTACAGGCTGTTGCCTTCGCGTGCGGCGTGGGTGCCCAGCGTGCGCTCCAGGCTGCGCTGTGCCGAGACGCTGTAACTCGCAATGCCAACGCTGTTGGAGTAGCCGATGGCGAAATTGGTCCGCCGCTGCTCCAGGTTCCAGTAATCCATGCTGCTGCCGCTGGCATACAGCGATCCACCGCGCTCGCCCAGGCGCTGGTTGACGGTCAGTTCGAGCCGGCTGCGCTGGCGTGCGATGAGGTTGCCATCGCCACCGGTCGCCAGCTCCTGGCGAAGGCGGCCGGCCTCGTTGAGGGTCAGGTAGCCATCGGTGGAATAGCGGTAGGCTGCCATCGACAGATTGGTATCGGTGGCAGCGATGCTCTTGCTGTAGCTCAGGCGGTACGACTGGCCTTGCATGCTGCGACCGAAGCCGGCCAGCTCACCTGGAAGCGCGGTATGCGCAACCGTGATATCGCCGGAAAAGGCACCGACGCCAGTATTGAGCGCGCCACCGGCCAATACGGCGCGGTAGCCATCGCTTGCCGTGACACCGCCATAGGCGGTGAAACGATTGTCGATGCCACGCCGCAGGGTCGCCTCGAGAAAACCAGGCTCGCTGCGCAGCCAGTCATCACGCAACCGGCCGGCGGTGACGCCGAAGCGCCGCTGGCCAGCGCGCAGCAACTGCGGCACGGCAGCGAACGGCACCGTGAAGCGCTGTACACGGCCATCGTTCTCGATGACCTCAACGTCCAGATCGCCCGCGTATGCCGTGCCGTAGAGGTCATTGATCTCGAACGGGCCGGCCGCCACGCTGGCCTGGTACAGCACATGATCGTGCTGGCGGATGACCACCCTGGCATTGGTCTGCGCGACGCCACGTACCACCGGCGCATAATCACGCTGCGAATCCGGCAGCATGCGTGGATCCGTAGCAATGGCGACGCCACGGAAATTGACGCCTTCGAACAGATCGCCACGCGTGCTTGCCTCGCCCACCAGCAACTCCACGCCCCAGGACGCGACGGAGCGCTGCGCATAGCTGCGACCGCTACGGTAGCTCGTTCCGGATTCACTGGACTGCGAGAAATAGCCATCATGACGGAAGCGCCAGGCGCCGAGGTTCAGGCCGGCGTTGAGCATGGCACTGGTCGACTGCCGGGAATAACCATTTCCCTGCATGCGCTGGTGACTGATGCTGTAGCCCAGCAGCGCCGCGTCGATGCCATCGTCCCATAGTTCAGGGCTGACCCAGCCGCGGGGGTCGCGGACCAGGTAAGCCTGCGGCACACCGATATCCAGCACCTGCTCGCCGGCGTCGAAACGCACCGTGGCCTGTGGCACATAGTCGGACAGCGGATCGCAGAATACCGCATCCGGCAGCGGCCGGATCGACACGGGCAGACCGTCCTCGCCGGATGCCTCCCCATCGCGTGGCAGGCGTTCCGGGTCCACGCTCAGCACCTCCATCACCTGTGGCGACAGGCAGATGACCACCTCGCCATTGTCCGTGGCGCGCAGTTCCACCTCGCGCCTGGCGACTATGACCCCGTTGACCCTGATGTCCGCGCTGTAGGTTCCCGGCAGGTCTTCGCCCCGTTCGAAGCGGCTGAGATCCATCATGCCGGCCTGTTCACCCTGCAGAAACTGCGGGTTGAACTCAACGTTCGGAGCAGCGAAGGCCATCGTTGGCAGCAATGCCGCGACCACGGCCGAAGCCAGCCGGCAGGGCGGCACGGAACGCGATGGCGGACAGCGGAACGACATTTCAGGACCTCCAGCAGGGCACAGGGGCGCCCTGCCCGGCCACGTTGGGCAGGCAAGGACAGGGGAATGGGAAAGAGGCTGCCGGGATCGGCAGCCGCGTCACGTCAGTTCAGAGGCACCGACTGCGCGGCGCTGCCACCCTGGTCGTTGATGAATTCGAACTGCACGTTGCCGCCGGCAGGACGTGCATTCAGTCCCTGCAGCGGATAGACCGCAGTGGACAGCGGGGCGACCATCTGCGGATCGACGCTGGCGTAGTCCGTGCCTTGGACACGCAGCCCCACCTTGGCGAAATGGACGTAATACGGGGTGGGATTGCTCGCCTGCAGCGCCCAGCCCTGCTTGTCCTGCACCAGCGTCCACTGCAGCTTCTGCGGCGCGGTGGCGATTGCGTCCAGCCCCTTTGGGCGGTAGATCAGCTTGATGCGCGTACGCAGGCTGAACTGCAGGAAATTGCCGGTCGCGATCTCGTCGTCCTGCGGCGCGGGCGGAATATCCAGTACATTGAGCCAATAGACACTCTCGCGGTCCTGCGGCAGGTCGCCGCCTGCAAACAGCACACGCAGCGCCTGGCTTTTCCCGGCATCGAGGCGGAACACCGGCGGCCGCAGCACGAAGGGCGTCCTGGCGTCTTCCGGACCCGCCTGTTTATCGCCGTCGTCGGTCCATGCCTGCACCAGCGATGCGCGCTGGCCGACGTTCTCGACGCGCACGGTGATCTCGCGCTGGTTGCCAGGGAAAATCTGTCGGGTGCCGTGCACGATCACCTGTGCGTCGGCCGCGGCACTGGCGAACAGTGCACCTGCCACTGCAAGGCATGCGAATCCGGTACGGAACAGGTTCATGGGGCGTCACTCCTGTGCTGGGCATCTGCCCGGTTGGCGGCCGGGGCAGAACGCCCCGGCCGGTACTTCAGGATTCAACCGATGCGATCAGGCGATCAGTTGTAATCCAGGGTGTACTGCACGTTGGACGACACGGCGCCCGCAGTGGCTGCACCGGTGGCGTAGTACTCACCAGCGAACTGCACTTCGGCGACGCCACCGACCAGGTTCACGCGCGGCGAGGACCACGGCGTCGACAGGTCGATCTCCGCATCGTTCGCATCGCGCAGGGCAACCTGCACGTTGGTTGCGCCGGCAACATCGGTGTTGTTCAGGCGACCGTCGGTCTGGTCGGCATTACGGTTCGGGTTCAGTTCGACGGCAACGCTGTTGCCGGCGCACTGGGCGGCAGCCGTACCGATCTGCACCGTCACCGGCGTCTTGCCGGCGGTATTGCCGGCGGCGGCCAGCGCGGTGGTGGCAACGGTCGGCAGGGTGACGATCGGATCGGTGGCCGAACCACCGGTGCCCGGGAACCTCACCTCACACGTGGTCGCGGTGACTTCACCGTTGAAGGTGATGGTGCCGCTCTGCGCGAAGGCCGAGGAGGATGCACCAATGGCCAGGGTGGCCGACAGGGCAATGGCAAGCTTGTTCATGGAAATCCTTGATATTGGGTTGGATTGAAGACGCGGCTCGATCCGGTCTTGTGCTCGATGTCGGCCGGAAGGAAAGGCATTTCCCTCGCTGGCCAATCTATTCATGACCGCATGCCGCGATAATCGGACAGGGATGAAAGCCGGCGACCACCGTCATTGCCGGTCGCCGGAATACCGGACGCGGACGCCGGGACAAATCTGCTTACGGGTACACCAGCGTGTACTCCAGCGGCGCCTGGAACACGCCTGCGATCGCATCGCCGCCATCGGCGTAATACTCGGCGTGGAAAGTGATGTCGGTGCCGTTGCCGCTACCGGCCGCCACCGGCGATGCCCAACCGGCGCCGAGGTCGATCAGCTGGTCGTCGGCGTCGCGCAGGCCCACCACCGCGTTGGTTCCCGCTGCCGCCAGCGCCATGTTGCCCAGGCGGCCATTGCGCAGATAGGCGGAGCGATTGGTGTTCAGCGTAAGCACCACCGCGCCGCTCTGGCAGATGGGATCATTGCCGCCCACGTGCACCAGGACGGGGGTTCGCCCCGCACTGCTACCTTCTGGCAGCGAGACGGTTGCAACCGTCGGCAGGGTGATGGACGGATTGGTGCCGACCACGCCATTGAACGAAACCTCGCAGGTAACCGAGGTGACTTCGCCGTTGAAGGTGATGGTGCCGCTCTGCGCGTGCGCGGTCGATGCCAGACCAAGTGCGATCAACGCAGCGGGCACGGCAGTGATGAACTTCTTCATGAGTGGGTTTCCTTTGACGTCCAGTGATCTGTAATACCGGCCAGCGCGATTGCACGCGGGCGGCAGAACCATCGTGCGGAGCAGTCTCGCCACCACGTATCGGACACGGCTGAAGGGCCGCTCCGGAGCGCGGAAATGCGCGGGAGATCCATGTGTGCGCAGGAATGCGGCGCGTATGCCTCTGTGCGCCGCCGATGCGGTGGATTCCTCCACTGTCCCGGCGAGCCTGATGCGGCACTGCCAGATGCAATAAAGGCACCCATCGGGTGCCTTCGGTATCCCTGCCTCGCGACGTATCAGGGATAGATCAGGTCGTACTGCACGGACGTAGTGACCGTGCCGCCGGTCGCCGCAGCCGTTGCGTAATATTCGCTCGCATAGGACAGCGTCACCCAGCCGGTGGTCGGCGGGATGTCACGGACCTGGGAATTGGCATTGGTGGCGAGATTGATGTCCGGATTGCCGGAACCCGGCTCGGCATTGCTGATCACCACGTCCACGTTCCCGGCCGTTCCGGTATTGCTCAGGCGCCCCTCGGCATTGACGTTGCCGCCGTTGCGGAACCCCACCTGTACCCGCGGTGCCAAACACGGATCGGCGGTACTGCCCACGATGATCTGCCACGTGCGCCTGCCGATGCGGCTACCGGCCGCGGGCAGACTGGTGGAAGGCACCGGCGCCAGGATGACCGTTGCATCGCCGGCGGACGAACCGCCATTGCCCCGTGCAGCCACCGAACAGGTGGTTGCAAGCAGATTGCCATTGAAACTGACGGTGGCCGTCTGTGCCTGCCCGTCGGCGGCTACAACCAGCAGCGCCCCGGCCAGGGCGAGGATTCGGATGTCCATGATTTTCTCCGGACTGCGTCGCCCGGCGTGGCGCGCTTCTCCGGCGAGGGTAGGCATGCCTCTCGGTCACGACCATCGGACCCGGCTGAGCCAACGGAAAGGCCGCCTTGCGGCGGCCTCCTCACTCACAGGATATAGCGGCTCAGGTCCGGATCCTTGACCAGTTCGCCCAGGTGCCTGTCCACGTAGGCCGCGTCGATGGCGATGGTCTCGCCATCACGGTCCGGCGCCTCGTAGCTGAGTGAATCGAGCAACCGCTCCAGCACCGTATGCAGGCGACGCGCACCGATGTTCTCCTGCCGCTCATTGACCTGGAAGGCGATGCCGGCGAGGCGGTCCACCGCATCGTCGCTGAAACCGACCTTCACGCCCTCGGTGGCCAGCAGCGCTTCGTACTGCTTGGTCAGCGCGGCCTTTGGCTCGGTGAGGATGCGCACGAAATCGGCCTTGGTCAGCGCGCCGAGCTCTACCCGGATCGGAAAACGCCCCTGCAGTTCAGGGATCAGGTCGCTGGGCTTGGCCAGGTGGAAGGCGCCGGAGGCGATGAACAGGATATGGTCGGTCTTCACCGTGCCGTATTTGGTGGACACATTGGAGCCTTCCACCAGCGGCAGCAGGTCGCGCTGCACGCCTTCGCGCGATACGTCGCCGCCCCCCACGTTGTCACCGCGCTTGGCCACCTTGTCGATCTCGTCGATGAACACGATGCCATGCTGTTCGCATGCCTCGATCGCCGCGCTGCGCACATCGTCCTCGTTGACCAGCTTGCCGGCTTCTTCCTCCACCAACAGCGGTCGGGCGGCCTTGATCGCCAGCGTGCGCTTGTTCGACTTGGCGCCGCCCAGGTTGGCAAACATGGACTTCAGCTGCTGGCCCATCTCCTCCATGCCCGGCGGCGTCATGATGTCCATGCTGACGTTGGCGGCGATGTCCAGCTCGATCTCGCGGTCGTCCAGTTCGCCATTGCGCAGCATGCGACGGAACTTGATGCGGGTTTCGTTGTCCTGTGCGGACGGCTCGTTGCGCGCGGCCTCCGGATCGAATCCGATGCCGCCGCTGCGGCGCGGCAGCAGCGCGTCCAGAATCCGGTCTTCGGCGCGCTCCTCGGCCTGGTTGCGCACGCGCGTCTTGGCCTGTTCGCGGTAGAGCTTCACCGCGGTATCGGCAAGGTCGCGGATGATCTGCTCGACATCCTTGCCCACATAGCCGACCTCGGTGAAACGGGTAGCTTCCACCTTCACGAACGGCGCATTGGCCAGGGTGGCCAGGCGACGCGCGATCTCGGTCTTGCCGACGCCGGTGGGACCGATCATCAGGATGTTCTTGGGCATGACTTCATCACGCAGCTCGGCGGGCAGCTGCATGCGGCGCCAGCGGTTGCGCAGCGCGATGGCGACCGCGCGCTTGGCGTCGTGCTGGCCGACGATATGCCGATCCAGCTCCTGCACGATCTCGCGCGGCGTCATGGTGGCGGAAGAAACTTCGATCTTCGACATGGATGTACTCACGAATTCGTTGTCGGTAGTGCCGGCTGCTGGCCGGCAACCGGGCACGCGTGCCTTGGGCCATGAGGTTGCCAGCCAGCGGCCGGCACTGCCCTCACAACTCCTCGACCACTACGTTGCGGTTGGTGTAGATGCAGATGTCACCGGCGATGCCGATGGCCTCGCTGGCGATGGTGCGCGCGTCCAGTTCCGTGTGCGCCATCAGCGCGCGCGCGGCGGACAACGCATACGAACCACCGGAGCCGATGGCGATGATGCCGTCTTCGGGCTCGATCACATCGCCAGTGCCGCTGATGATCAACGAGGTGTCCTTGTCGGCCACCGCCAGCAAGGCTTCGAGCTTGCCCAGCCGGCGTTCGGTGCGCCAGTCCTTGGCAAGCTCCACGGCGGCGCGCTGCAGCTGGCCGTGCTTTTCCAGCTTGGCTTCGAACAGTTCGAACAGGGTGAAGGCATCGGCGGCGGCGCCGGCGAAACCGGCGAGCACCTGGCCATCGCGGCCCAGCCGGCGTACCTTGCGTGCATTGCCCTTCATCACCGTGTGGCCAAGCGTTACCTGGCCGTCGCCGGCAATGGCCACGTGTTCGCCGCGACGCACGCAGACGATGGTGGTGGCGTGGAAAACAGTGGGGTTCTGGCTGGGGTCCATGGTCGCTCCGGAATGCTGTCCGGAACGACATGGGGCCAGGCGCCGCGACGATCAAGTCGGGCTGGCAGGCCGACGTTCAGCATTACGGCGCGGACGCGCTCAGGGGTAGACCAGCACGTACTGCACCCGGGCCACCACCGTGCCCGGCGTGGATGCGCCGGTGGCGTGGTAACTCGCGAACCAGGACAGTACGCCGATGCCGGTACGGTCGATCGGAACCTGCTGCGAATGGCTGTTGTCGTTCAGATCGATATCTTCCCGGTCTTCGTTCTGCACCACCACATCCACGTTCGTCGCCGTGCCCTGGTTGGACAGACGGCCGGCAGCATTGTTGTCACCGATATCCCGGAAGAGGCCCTGGACATTCTTCTGTTCACACGGCTGCGCGCCCGAACCCACTACTACATGGAACGGGATGGCCGCGCCACGTTGCCCGGCACTCGCCAGCGAATAGCGGCTGATGCTGGGCAGCATCACGGTGAAGTCGTTGCCGTTGATCGGCCCGTTGCCGATGGGCTGCACTACGCAGGTATCGCTCACCAGCTGCCCGGCAAAATTCAGCGTTCCCTGCTGCGCATGTGCGGGGAAGACGGCGACGGAGGCAGCGAGCGCGGAGATGACGGCAGCTTTCATGGTGAATCCTTTGGTGCCTGCGCAGGAGGGAGCGGCCGGACAGGCTCGGCCGTGAGCGCGTGACCATATACGCATTGCGCCTTTATGGCGCTGACACACGGCGCCTTCGATCCATTTCAATGCATCCTTGCGACATCGTCCGCATGCTGCGTCAGCAGGCGTCGTCGCGCCCCCGGCAGCGACAGGTTCCGTGGCAGGCCACAGCCGTCGCCCGTGCCCGGATGCGACGCCGCTTACTGCCCGCTCGTGCCTTCGCCGGTGCGTCGGCGCCTGGCACGCGGATGGGCCGCGTCGTACACCTTGGCCAGGTGCTGGAAATCCAGATGGGTGTAGATCTGCGTGGTGGCGATGTCGGCATGGCCGAGCAGTTCCTGTACCCCGCGCAGGTCGCCGGAAGATTCCAGGATATGGCTGGCGAAACTGTGCCGCAGCATGTGGGGGTGCACATGCTTGAACAGCCCCTGGCGCTGCGCGAGCTGCTTGATGCGGACCTGCACGGCACGCTGGCTGATGGGTCCGTTTCGACCGGCAAACACCGGCGCATTGGCCGCATTGGCCGTCTCGGCCCGCCACTCCAGCAGGGCCTGGCGCGCAGGACGACCGAACGGAACCCGGCGCTGACGATTGCCCTTGCCAAGCACGTTCACCAGGCCGGTCTCGAAATCGATATCCCGCCAGGTCAACGCACACAGTTCACTCAGCCGCAGCCCCGAAGAATAGAACAGTTCCAGCAGCGCACGATCACGGCGGCCGAGCTCACCTTCGGTCGGCAGTTCGACCAGTTGCACGGCCTCGTCGGCATCCAGCACCTGGGGCAACCGGCGCGGCGCGCGCGGCGCCTTCAGGCCAAGCGTAGGATCGATCGCCAGCCGCCCGTGCCTGAGCTGCCAGGCGTAATAACCACGGCAGGCCGACAGGCGACGCTGCAGGCTTTTCGGCGACAGGCCGCGACGGTGCTCATCGGCGATGAAGGCCCGCAGCTGTTCGGCGTCAAGCGCATCCACGCCGGCATCGCGCGCCTGCGCCCATTCCTGCAGGGCAAGCAGATCGCGCCGGTAAGCATCCAGCGTATGCGCGGACATGCGGCGCTCCACCGCCATGTACTGCAGGAACGCCTGGATGGCGTCGGCGCTCACGATGCCTGGATTGGCCGTTCGTCGGCCGACGTACCCGCAGGGAAGCGCCGCAGGGCGACCGCCAGCGCCTCCCCCATCATGCGCAGGAACAACGTGCCCATACCCGGATAGAAACGATTGGCATCGTGGCTGCCCACCGCGATCAAGCCGGTGCCGGGCAGCGGCAGCAGTGCGGTGGTCTGGATCTCACCGGCACGCTCGCCGTACAGCACCGCGTTCTTTTCCGGCTGCAGCCGCCCGCAGAGCGGCTCGCCGTCCTTCAGACAATCGCGGAACGGGCCAAGCAGCGGGCTGTCGGCGGCGATGACCTGCAACCAGGGCGCTTCTTCCAGCCCGGCGACCGGCGCATGCACCACCAGCCGCACCAGGTCACCGGCGAAGTCCTCTTCCAGCGAAGCCGCCATGGCGCGCAGCGTATCCGCGGCGGTGTCCTGCTTCATCAGCGCCAGCGTGAGTTGATGGGTACGCACGGCCAGCCGTTCATTGACCTGGGCGGTGGTCGACAGTTCGGCCAGCCGGCGCGAAAGTTCGCGGTTCTTGTCACGCAGCACTTCCAGCTGGTAGCTGGCCAGCGAGGCCGTGGGGCCATCATCGCGCGGCACCACCAGGGTAAGCGCCAGGTCCGGGAACTGCTTGAGGAATTCCGGGTGGCGCCGCAGCCACGCCGCGACTTCATGCCCTGCGAGTTTTTCCTGGGTTGCGCTCATGCACACCACTCCCCTTCAAAGACGAATGCCGTGGGCCCGGACATCACCACCGGCTGCCCATTGCCCTGCCACTGGATACGCAGGTCGCCACCCGGCAGGCTGACGCGCGCATCGTTCGCCAGGCGTCCGCGCTGCATCAGCGAAACGGCGGCCGCACAGGCGCCACTGCCGCAGGCAAGGGTCTCGCCGACGCCACGTTCATACACGCGCAGGCGCACATGGTCCGGTTCGACCACCTGCGCGAAACCAACATTCACCGATTCCGGGAAGGACGCATGCTGCTGCAGCAGCGGACCCAGCCGTTCCACCGGTGCAGCATCGATCAGGCCGACTTCGATCACCGCATGCGGGTTGCCCATCGACACTGCGCCGAACCGTACGCTCTCGCCCTGCAGGGGCAACAGGTATTCGCCCCGCGGGTGGGCGAATCCCACCAGTGGCACATGCTCGGGCTCAAAGCGCGGCACGCCCATCTCGACAGCGAACTGTCCGTTGCCCAGATCCTGGACCGCATGGCTGGCGAGCGGGCTGTCGATGGTGAATTCCTTCGTTTCGACGGCACCGGCGCGTACCAGCCAGGCCGCCACGCAGCGCGCGCCGTTGCCACACTGCTGGGACGCGGAGCCATCGGCATTCCAGATGCGATAGGACGCTGTTGAACCCGGCGCGCGCGCCGCTTCGATGGTGATGATCTGGTCGCAGCCGACGCCGGTGTGGCGATCGGCCAGCCGCGCCGCCAGCGCCGGCGAGGGTGGCGTGCCGCCGTCGCGCAGGTCGATCATCACGAAGTCGTTGCCGGCACCGTGCATCTTGCTGAAGCGCAGCAGCCCGTCCACCGCCTTACTCATTCCCATCGTCGACCGTGTCGTCGATTTCGCGCGAAACAGGATCCGGCACGCTGGCCGGATTGCCGTCATCGACATCCTGCGTGGCGGGCGGCGTCGCATCCTGGTCCTGCCGGCCTTCGTCGGCAGCAGGTGCATCGGCCGGTTCGACCACCTCTTCCACCGGTACCGGTTGCTGCGGCATGACCAGCGGGCCCTTGTTGCCGCAGGCGCCGAGGAACAGCAGCGCGGACGCTGCCAACGAAATCAGGATCAGATGTCGGTGGGAATTCTTCATGCGCCGAGTATAGCCATTGCCGCCTTTCGTTCGCGTCACCCTGGCAACGCAGAATCAGGCCGGGCCTTGTCCGGCCGTCGTTCAGGGAGCCGGCGGCAACGGCCGCGTCCACAGCCAGATCGCCACCACGGTCATGCTGCCGATGGAAAGCCATTTCACCCAGGCCACCGGTACGCACCAGAGCATGATGCCCGCGCATGCCGCCATGGTGATCGTCGCCATCCACTTGCCGTACCGGCTGACCGCGCCGTGCGCCTGCCAGTTGCGGATGGCAGGGCCAAAGCGCGGATGCTGCAGCAGCCGGTTGTGCAGGCGTTCGGACCCGCGCGAAGCGGCCCACGCCGATATCAGGATGAAGACGGTGGTCGGCAGGCCGGGAACGAAGATGCCGACGATGCCAGTGCCCAGGCTGGCATATGCCAGCAGCCACCAGGCCCACTTGAAGCGGACCGGGCGACCGGGCTCCTTGGCATCGCTGGCAGCGGGACGGTCGGACAGGCTCATTACGCCAAGAATACCGGTTCATGGCGCCGGGCAGGGCCCGGCACCCTGAGACCTTACGGGCTGTGGATACCCAGCTGGTCCAGCACGAACGCATACGATTCGGCCAGTTCCTGGTAACGCCGGAACCGCCCGGACTTGCCACCGTGGCCGGCCTCCATGTTCGTGCGGAACACGATCGGATGGCTGCCGGTGTTCTCGTCGCGCAGCCTGGCCACCCACTTCGCCGGCTCCCAGTACTGGACCTGCGAATCCCACAGGCCGGTGCCTACGAACATCGCCGGGTAGGCCTGCCTGGCCACGTTGTCGTACGGCGAATACTTCAGCATGTAATCGTAGAACGGCTGCTGTTCCGGGTTGCCCCACTCGTCGTACTCATTGGTGGTCAGCGGGATGCTGGCGTCCAGCATGGTCGTCACCACATCCACGAACGGCACCTGTGCCACCATCACCCGGTAATCCTGTGGTGCCTGGTTGGCCACCGCGCCCATCAGCAGGCCGCCGGCGCTGCCACCGGACGCCGCCACCCGGTCCTTTGCCGCCCAGCCCTGCGCCACCAGCCCGCGGGTGACGTCGATGAAATCGTTGAAGGTGTTCTGCTTGTGCAGCAGCTTGCCGGTTTCATACCAGTCGCGGCCCATTTCCTGGCCACCACGGATGTGTGCGATGGCGTACACCACGCCCCGATCCAGCAGGCTCACCGCCGTCTGGTTGAAGTAGGGATCCATCGACATGCCATAGCTGCCGTAGGCGTACTGGAACAGCGCCGCCTTACCATCCTTTACAAAGCCCTTCCGGTACACCAGCGATACCGGCACCTTCACGCCATCGCGGGCGGTGATCCAGACGCGCTCGGTTTCGTACTTCGAGGCGTCGTAGCCGATCACCGGCTGCTGCTTCAACTGACGGCGCTCGCCGGTCTGCGTGTTGAGCTCATACACCGTCGTCGGCGTGGTCATCGAGGTGTACGCATACCGCAACCACGGCGTATCGGCTTCGGTGTTGTCGCCCAGTCCCATTGAATACGCCGGCTCATCGGCCTTCACGTAATCGGTGCGACCGTCCTTGAACAACAGACGGATATGCTCCAGACCCTCGGAACGTTCGGCGACCGCACTGAAGCCATCGAACAGCTCGAAGCCTTCGATATAGACGGCCGGATCATGCGCGATCCAGTCCTGCCACTGCGCGCGCGAGGTCGCGTCGGTCGGCGCGGTGACCAGCTTGAAGTTCTTCGCCCCATCATTGGTACGGATCACCCAGCGACCGTCGAAGTGGTCGGCATCGTATTCCACGTCGCGCTGGCGTGGAGCCAGCACGGTGAACGTCGTCGGATCGCCGGCCGGTGCATAGCGTTCTTCGGACGTCACCGTGCTGTGCAGGCCGATGGTGATGAAGCGGTCGTCACGGGTGCGGCCGATGCCCATGTAGAAACTGTCGTCCTCTTCCTCGTAGACGACCGTATCGTCGCTGGTCGGCATGCCCAGTACATGCTTCCTGACGCGCACGGTGAGCAGGGTTTCCGGGTCGTTCTCCACATAGAGCACGGTGCGGTTGTCGTCTGCCCACACCACATTGCCGGAGGTGCCGGTGATCGTATCCGGCAGTATCTGGCCGGTGCGCAGGTCCTTGAAACGGATGACGTACTGGCGGCGACCGACATCATCGTCGGCCCAGGCCAGCAGCTGGTTGTCCTGGCTGACTTCCATCGCACCGACACTGAAATAGCCCTTGCCGGCGGCCATCTGGTTGACGTCCAGCAGGATCTCCTCGGCCGCCTGCATGTCACCCTTACGACGAGCGTGGATCGGATAGTCCTGGCCGGTTTCGTAGCGGGTGTAATACCAGTAACCGCGCTCGCGCGCCGGTACGCTGGAATCATCCTGCTTGATGCGCGCGACGATTTCCTTGTACAGCGTGTCCTGCAGCGGCTTCAGCGGCGCGAGCACCTGGTCCGTATAGGCGTTCTCGGCCTGCAGGTAGGCCAGCATGGCCTTGTCCTCGCGCTTGTCGTCGCGCAGCCAGTAATAGTCGTCGTTGCGGGTGGCACCAAACGGGGCCTTGACCACATGGGGACGCTTTTCGACATCCGGCGGAACGGGCGGGGTTGCAGCGTTGGCGGTGGTGGTCATCAGGCTCGCAAGCAGCAGGCAAAGGGTCGATTTCACGAGATAAGGCTCCAGGCGCAGGAATGCAACGGCTTCCGTGTCCCTGCAGTCTGTAGTGCCGGCCGCTGGCCGGCAACTGCAATGATCCGGCTGACCTGGGGACTGCCGCCGGCCGGCACCACGCAGTGTGCGAGGCGTACCATGGACCGGATGAGCACCCTGCCCCCCACGCCGGGCTACAGCCGGCGCAGCCACGATATCGCCCCCTTCCACGTCATGTCCCTGCTGGCCCGCGCGCAGGCGCTGGAGCAGGCCGGACATGATGTCATCCACCTGGAGATCGGCGAGCCGGATTTCACCACTGTCGAACCGGTGGTCCGCGCCGGCCAGGCCGCGCTGGCCGCCGGGCACACCCGTTACACCGCTGCGCGTGGCCTGCCCGCCCTGCGCGAAGCGATTTCCGGTTTCTACCACCGCCATTACGGACTCGGCATCGACCCCGAACGCATCCTGGTCACGCCCGGCGGTTCCGGCGCACTGCTGCTGGCCAGCAGCCTGCTGGTGGATCCGGGCAGGCACTGGCTGCTGGCCGACCCCGGCTATCCCTGCAATCGCCATTTCCTGCGTCTGGTGGAAGGCGGTGCCCAACTGGTGCCGGTGGATGCACGCACGTCCTGGCAGCTCACCCCGGAGCACGTGGCATCGCACTGGAACGACGACAGTGTCGGCGCGCTGGTCGCCTCGCCCGCCAATCCCACCGGCACGGTGTTATCGGCCGGACAGCTGCGCGGGTTGTCCCAGGCGCTGCACGCACGTGGCGGCCATCTGGTGGTGGACGAGATCTACCACGGCCTCACCTACGGCATGGACGCGCCCAGCGTACTGGAGGTGGACGATGCGGCGTTCGTACTGAACAGTTTCTCCAAGTATTTCGGCATGACCGGCTGGCGCCTGGGCTGGCTGGTGGCACCGCCTGCCGCGGTACCGGAACTGGAGAAGCTGGCGCAGAACCTGTACATCAGCGCATCCAGCATCGCCCAGCACGCGGCGCTTGCCTGTTTCGGCGAGGAGGCCATGGCGATCTTCGAAGCGCGCCGCGAGGCCTTCCGCCAGCGTCGCGATTTCCTGTTGCCGGCCCTGCGCGGACTAGGCTTCCGCATCGATGTGGAGCCGCAGGGCGCGTTCTATCTGTATGCCGACGTCAGTGCGTTCACCGACGATGCGCAGGCGTTCTGCGCACACTTCCTGGAAACCGAGCACGTGGCCTTCACCCCCGGGCTGGATTTTGGTTTCCATCGCGCCAACCAGCATGTGCGGCTGGCCTATACGCAGGAGATACCGCGCCTGCAGCAGGCCGTTGAACGCATCGCGCGCGGGTTGCGCAGCTGGCAGGGATCACGTTGACGGTAGTGCCGGTCGCTGGCCGGCAGCCCTGACATGCGTGGATGATTGC
>JAEZCF010000107.1 GCA_023430045.1 Pseudomonadota bacterium
ACGGGTACGGCCGATGCCGTAAATGCTTTGCAACCCGACCCAGACGTGCTTCTGGGCTGGCAGGTTGACGCCTGCAATACGCGCCATGACGCGGTTCTCCAGCTGAGTGATGGCCGACAGCGCACCATGGGCGCGCCAATCCGGCAGGATGGATCAAAAAAGTGAACTAGCGATTCTATCAAGGTCTCGGTTTACTGGGAAGCCCGTGGAACCTTGAGGTTCCATGGACCCGGCGTGGGGAGTGTGCCCATGCTCCGGCGCCGGATGTCGTTGACTGCAGAGGTTGCCCTCGCCGCCGCCCGCGCTACTCCCGCGCGGGACCACCACATCACACCCCCACCCGAAACCGCTGCAGGGGCCGCCCTTCGATTTGGAAGGCCAGTCCGGGAACCGGAGGGCCTTCACAACAAGAAGACTAGTGTAACAGGTCAATCAGCCGCGGGCAAAACCGCCGCGGTTGCCGCCCTTCAGGTTGGCCTTCTTCAACAGGCTCTCATACTGGTGCGACATCAGGTGCGCCTGGATCTGGGCGATGAAGTCCATCACCACCACCACGACGATCAGCAGCGAGGTGCCGCCGAAGTAGAACGAGGCGCCCAGCTGGGTGCGCAGGATTTCCGGCAGCAGGCAGACGATCACCAGGTACAGCGAACCGGCAGCCGTCAGGCGGGTCAGCACGGCATCCACGTAGTCGGCGGTGGCCTTGCCCGGACGGATGCCCGGAATCAGCGCGCCCGACTTCTTCAGGTTGTCGGCGGTTTCCTGCGAGTTGAACACCAGCGCGGTGTAGAAGAACGCAAAGCCACTGATCAGCGCAGCGAACACGATCATGTGCAGCGGCTCGCCCGGGCCGAGGGCGTTGGCGACCTTCTGCAGCCACGTGGCCGAGCTGGCCTGGCCGGACCACATCGCCAGCGTCGTCGGGAACGCCAGGATGCTCGAGGCGAAGATGGCCGGGATCACGCCCGCCATGTTCAGCTTCAGCGGCAGGAACGAGGTCTGGTTCATGTACGCGTTGCGGCCACCCTGGCGACGTGCGTAGTTCACCGTGATGCGGCGTTGGCCCCGCTCGACGAACACCACGAAGTAGGTGAAGGCCAGCACCACCAGCACGATCAGCAGCAGGGCGATGAAGCTCATGTTGCCGTCGCGGTAGGCTTCCACGGTGTGGATGACCGCGCCCGGCAGGCCGGCCACGATGCCGGCGAAGATGATCAGCGAGACACCGTTGCCGATGCCGCGCTCGGTGACCTGCTCACCGACCCACATCAGGAAGATGGTACCGGCGGTCAGCGCGACGATGGCGGTGAGCACGAAGCCCATGCCCGGTGCGTAGACGACCGGGGCACCGCCCGGGGAGACCTGGTTCTGCAGCGCCAGCGCGATGCTGCCGCCCTGCACCACCGCCAGCAACACGGCGCCGATGCGGGAATATTGGGTGATCTTGCGACGACCCGATTCACCTTCCTTCTGCATCGATTTCAATGCCGGGAAGATGTGGACCGCCAGCTGCATCACGATGGATGCCGAGATGTACGGCATCACGTTCAGCGCGAAAATGCTGAAACGGTGCAGGGCGCCGCCCGAGAACATGTTGAACATGTCCACGATGCCGCCGCCCTGCGCCTGCATGAGCGCAAGCATGGCATCGGGATTGACGCCAGGCACCGGCACATAACAGCCGATGCGGTAGACGATCAATGCCCCGATGACGAACAGCAGGCGCTGGCGGAGTTCCGTGAACTTGCCGAGCCCGCCGCCGAGGTTACCAATGCCAGCTTGCGCCATGTCTTACTCCTGTACGCTGCCGCCGGCAGCTTCGATCGCGGCCTTGGCACTGGCCGTTGCAGCGACGCCCTTCAGGGTGAAGGCCTTGGTCAGGTCACCCTTCATGACGATCTTGGCACGCTTGGCGGTGCTCGGGACCAGCTTGGCAGCGCGCAGCGCGGCAAAGTCGATCTCGCCGGCTTCCAGGCGTTCCAGCTGGTAGGACAGCACTTCAGCGGTGTCCTTGGCGATCTTGGAACGGAAACCGACCTTCGGCAGACGACGCTGCATGGGGGTCTGGCCGCCTTCGAAGCCTGCCTTGATCTTGCCGCCACCCTTACGGGCGAACGAACCCTTGTGGCCGCGGCCGCAGGTCTTGCCCAGGCCGGAGCCGATACCACGACCGACGCGGGTGCGCTCTTTACGAGCGCCCGGTGCCGGGCTCAATTCATTCAGATGCATGGTCATTGGATTATTCCTCAACCTTGACGAGGTAGTGGACCTTGTTGATCAGGCCGCGAACCTGCGGGCTGTCCTTCAGTTCACGCACATCGTTGAGCTTGTTCAGGCCCAGGGCACGCACCGACAGGCGGTGACGCGACTGGGTGCCACGCAGGCCAGCCACCAGGCGGACCTTGACGGTCTTGACGGTTTCATTAGCCATGGTTGAGATCCTCCACCTTCTTGCCGCGCTTGGCCGCGATGCGGACCGGCGACTGCATTTCGGTCAGACCCTTCAGCGTGGCGCGAACCAGGTTGATCGGGTTACGCGAACCGACGGCCTTGGCCAGCACGTTCTTGACGCCAACGGCTTCCAGGACGGCGCGCATGGCACCACCGGCAATCACACCGGTACCTTCGGAGGCCGGCATCATGAACACGCGGGCTGCGCCGTGGCCGGACTTCACCGGGTGCCACAGGGTGCCGTTGTTCAGATCGACGGTGGCCAGGTTCTTGCGAGCCTGTTCCATCGACTTCTGGATCGCGACCGGCACTTCACGCGCCTTGCCGTAACCGAAGCCGACCTTGCCTGCGCCGTCACCGACCACGGTCAGTGCGGTGAAGGTGAACTGGCGGCCGCCCTTGACGGTCTTGCTGACGCGGTTGACCGCGACCAGCTTTTCGATCATGCCGTCGTCGACTTTCTCTTCGCGGCGATCGCGATCGCGACCCCGCTGCTGACGTTCTTCTGCCATGTTGATTCCTTGATTGATTGAGTATGTACGGCTCAGGGCCGCTTATAGCTGTGAGATGGAGCGGTGATTCGAGCGCCCCTGCAGAAGAAGGACGTCGCCCGGCGCAACCCGCGCCGGCAGGCAGGCGGAAGCGGGGACCAGCCCCGCTTCCTTATCCCTTAGAACTGCAGGCCGCCTTCGCGGGCTGCATCAGCCAGTGCCTTGATGCGGCCGTGGTAGCGGTAGCCCGAGCGGTCGAAAGCGACCTTCTCGATGCCCGCAGCCTTGGCGCGCTCGGCGACCAGCTTGCCAACCTTGGCGGCGGCGTCGCTGTTCTTGCCGTTCTTCAGGCCTTCCTTGACGTCGGCCTGGGTGGTGTTGGCAGCTGCCAGCACCTTGGAGCCGTCGGCGGTGAAGACCTGGGCGTACAGGTGCTGACCGGTGCGCAGCACCGACAGACGCGGCACGCCGAGCACACGGATGTGGGCACGGGTCGACTTGGCACGACGCAGACGAGCGATGTTCTTGTTCATGATCTTTTTCCTTGAAAGCTGAGGGCGTGAGTTACGCCTTCTTGGCTTCCTTACGAATGATGACTTCGCCGGCGTACTTCACACCCTTGCCCTTGTAGGGCTCCGGCGGACGGAAGCCACGGATCTTGGCGGCAACTTCGCCAACGCGCTGCTTGTCGGTGCCCTGGACCAGCACTTCGGTCTGGGTCGGGGTCGAAATGGTGATGCCTTCCGGCGCCACGAACAGGACCGGATGCGAGAACCCGAGCGACAGGTTCAGGTCCTTGCCCTGCATGGCGGCACGGTAACCGACGCCGACCAGCTCGAGCTTGCGCTCGAAGCCTTCGGTCACGCCGTGGACCATGTTGGCCAGGATGGCGCGCACGGTGCCGGTGAGGGCGACCAGCGAGGCATCGTTGGCGGCCAGGGTGGCAACGCCGTTGTCGACAGTGATTTCAACGCCAGCAACCTTGGCAAGCGACAGGGTGCCCTTCGGGCCCTTCACGCTGACGGATTCCGGCTGGATGTTCAGTTCAACGCCCTTGGGCAGGTTGACTGGCTTCTTGGCTACGCGGGACATAGTTGTTTCCTTCTCGCCTTAGGCCACGAAGCACAGGACTTCGCCGCCGACGCCCAACTGGCGCGCCTGCGCATCAGTCATGATGCCCTTGGAGGTGGAGATGATGGAGATACCCAGGCCGTTGAGGACCTTCGGCAGCTCGGACTTGCCACGGTACTGGCGCAGACCCGAACGCGAGAAGCGCTTCAGGGTCTCGATGACCGGCTTGCCTTCGAAATACTTCAGGACGATTTCAAGCTCGGCCTTGTTGTTCTCGATCTTGGTCACGCGCAGATCGGTGATGTAGCCTTCGGCCTTCAACACCTCTGCGATTGCCACCTTGATCTTGGACGACGGTGCTTTCACCGTCTGCTTGCCAACCGCGGCCGCATTCTTGATGCGTACCAGCAGGTCGGCGATGGGATCAGTCATGCTCATAGTCGATACCTTTGAGTGCACCGATATCCGCTTTCGCGAAAATCTTGTGTCTACCTGGGATGGGCCAGGGCCCTTGTTGCCTGTTCAGCGGACCAACGGCCCGCTCTACGCCAGCCCCCGTGACGGAGCAAGACGCGGGAGTATACGGCAAAAAGAGCCCGACTTGCGTCGGGCTCCCTTAATCCGGGATCAGGGCCGGAAAACCGACCCCTCTCCCCTGCCCCGTGCCGTGAAGGCGCGAGGCAGTGGAAGGGACGAATCCCTTACCAGCTGGCCTTGCGCAGGCCCGGCACGTCGCCACGCATGGTGGCTTCACGCAGCTTGTTACGGCCCAGGCCGAACTTGCTGTACACGCCACGCGGGCGGCCCGAGAGCTCGCAACGGTTGCGGTGACGGCTCGGCGACGAGTCGCGCGGCAGCTTCTGCAGCTTGATGACGGCCTCGGCCTTTTCGTCGTACGACGCGGTCGTGCTGGAGATGATCTTCTTCAGCTCTTCACGCTTGCCGGCGTACTTGACGGCCAGCTTCGCACGCTTGAGGTCGCGGTTGACCATGGAGGTCTTTGCCATTTCGGATTCCTCGACGTATCAGTTACGGAACGGGAACTTGAACGCTGCGAGCAGCGCCTTCGCTTCCGCATCGGTCTTGGCGGTGGTGGTGATGGCGATATCCATGCCACGGATCGCGTCGACAGCGTCGAAGTCGATTTCCGGGAAGATGATCTGTTCCTTCACACCCATGTTGAAGTTGCCGCGACCGTCGAAGGAACGACCCGAGACACCACGGAAGTCGCGCACGCGCGGCAACGAGATGTTGATCAGACGGTCCATGAACTCGTACATCTTTTCACGACGCAGCGTGGTCTTGCAGCCGATCGGCCAACCATCGCGGATCTTGAACGATGCCACCGAGACGCGGGACTTGGTCACGATCGGCTTCTGACCGGAGACCTTGGCCATATCGGCGACGGCATTTTCCAGGATCTTCTTGTTCGTGGCTGCTTCGCCGACACCCATGTTCAGGGTGACCTTGACCAGCTTCGGAACCTGCATCGGATTGGTGTAGCCGAACTGCTTCATCAGCGCCGGCACCACTTCTTCCTTGTAAAACTTTTCGAGACGGGAATTCATCAGCTCATTCCTCAGGCGTCGAGCGCCTCACCGCTGGAGCGGAACACACGCAGTTTGCGTCCATCCTCCAGCACCTTGAAGCCAACGCGCTCGCCCTTGCCCGAAG
>JAEZCF010000109.1 GCA_023430045.1 Pseudomonadota bacterium
ACGGGTACGGCCGATGCCGTAAATGCTTTGCAACCCGACCCAGACGTGCTTCTGGGCTGGCAGGTTGACGCCTGCAATACGCGCCATGACGCGGTTCTCCAGCTGAGTGATGGCCGACAGCGCACCACGGGCGCGCCAATCCGGCAGGATGGATCAAAAAGTGAACTAGCGATACTAACAAGGTTCCGGTTTACTTGGAAGCCCGTGAAACCATAGGTTTCATGAACCCGGCCTGGGGAGTGTGCCCAGGCTCCGGCGCCGGATCGGGTTGGTCGCGGTCGGCATCCCCTGGGGAATGTCGCCGTGGCCGCCCGCGCTACTCCTGCGCGGGACCACCTGATCTCACCCCCACCCGGAACCGCTGCGGGGGCCGCCCTTCTTTGGATGGCCGGGTCCGCGAAGCGGAGGACCATCACAGCAGGAAGACGATAGTGTAGCAGGCCAATCAGCCGCGGGCAAAACCACCGCGGTTGCCGCCCTTCAGATTGGACTTCTTCAACAGGCTCTCGTACTGGTGCGACATCAGATGCGCCTGCACCTGGGCGATGAAATCCATCACCACCACCACCACGATCAGCAACGAGGTGCCACCAAAGTAGAACGACGCGTTCAGCTGCGTGCGCATCAGTTCCGGCAGCAGGCAGACAATCACCAGGTAGGCCGAGCCGGCAGCCGTCAGGCGGGTCAGCACGCCATCGATGTAATCGGCGGTGGCCTTGCCCGGTCGGATGCCCGGAATCAGCGCGCCCGACTTCTTGAGGTTGTCGGCGGTTTCCTGCGAATTGAATACCAGCGCGGTATAGAAGAACGCGAAACCGGTGATCAGCGCCGCGAACACGATCATGTGCAGCGGCTCACCCGGGCCCAGGGCGTTTGCGATCTTCTGCAGCCACTGGCCGAAGGTGCTCTGGTTGGCCGCCTGGCCGGACCACATGGCCAGCGTGGCCGGGAACGCCAGCAGGCTGGAGGCGAAGATCGCCGGGATGACACCGGCCATGTTCAGCTTCAGCGGCAGGAACGAGGTCTGGTTCATGTACGCGTTGCGGCCACCCTGGCGGCGCGCGTAGTTCACCGTGATGCGGCGCTGGCCGCGCTCGACGAACACCACGAAGAAGGTGAAGGCCAGCACCACCAGCGCGATCAGCAGCAGCTGGATGAACTGGATGTTGCCGTCGCGGTAGGCGTCGAAGGTGTGGATGACCGCACCCGGCAGCCCGGCCACGATGCCGGCGAAGATGATCAGCGAGACGCCGTTGCCGATGCCACGCTCGGTCACCTGCTCGCCGACCCACATCAGGAACATGGTGCCCGCGGTCAGCGCGATCACCGCCGTGAGCACAAAGCCCATGCCCGGCGCGTAGACCACCGGCGAACCGCCCGGGGATACCTGGTTCTGCAGCGCCAGCGCGATGCTGCCGCCCTGCACCACCGCCAACAACACGGCGCCGATGCGCGAATACTGGGTGATCTTGCGACGACCGGACTCACCTTCCTTCTGCAGCGCCTTGAGCGCCGGGAAGATGTGCACGGCCAGCTGCATCACGATCGATGCCGAGATGTACGGCATGACGTTCAGCGCGAAAATCGAAAAACGGTGCAGGGCGCCGCCCGAGAACATGTTGAACATGTCCACGATGCCGCCGCCCTGCTGTTGCATCATTGCAAGCATGGCATCGGGATTGACGCCCGGCACCGGCACGTAGCAGCCGATGCGGTAGACGATCAAAGCCCCGACGACGAACAGCAGTCGCTGGCGAAGTTCGGTGAACTTCCCCATCCCGCCTGCCAGGTTACCGATGCCAGCTTGCGCCATGATGCTCTTACTCCGTTACGCTGCCGCCGGCAGCTTCGATCGCAGCCTTGGCACCGGCCGTGGCGGCGATGCCCTTCAGGGTGAAGGCCTTGGTCAGCTCGCCCTTGACGACGATCTTTGCCTTCTTGGCGGTGCTCGGCACCAGCTTGGCGGCACGCAGGGCAGCGAAATCGATCTCGCCGGCCGGCAGCTTGTCCAGCTGGTACGACAGCACTTCAGCGGTGTCCTTGGCGATCGGCGAATGGAAGCCGATCTTCGGCAGACGACGCTGCATCGGGGTCTGGCCGCCTTCGAAGCCGGCCTTGATCTTGCCGCCACCCTTGCGGGCGAACGAACCCTTGTGGCCGCGGCCGCAGGTCTTGCCCAGGCCCGAGCCGATGCCACGGCCGACGCGGGTGCGCTCGGTGCGGGCGCCCGGTGCCGGGCTCAGTTCATTGAGACGCATGGTCATTTCGATTACTCCTCAACCTTGACGAGGTAGTGGACCTTGTTGATCAGGCCGCGAACCTGCGGGCTGTCCTTCAGTTCACGCACATCGTTGAGCTTGTTCAGGCCCAGCGCACGCACCGACAGACGGTGACGGGCCTGGGAACCGCGCAGGCCGCGCACCAGGCGCACCTTGACAGTCTTGTTGGACTCATTAGCCATGGTTGAGTTCCTCCACCTTCTTGCCGCGCTTGGCCGCGATGCGGGCCGGCGACTGCGTGGCAGCCAGGCCCTTCACGGTGGCGCGCACCAGGTTGATCGGGTTGCGCGAACCGGTGGCCTTGGCCAGCACGTTCTTCACGCCAACAGCTTCCAGCACGGCGCGCATGGCACCGCCGGCGATCACGCCGGTACCTTCGGAGGCCGGCTGCATGAACACGCGTGCAGCGCCGTGACCATCCTTGACGGTGTGCCACAGGGTGCCGTTGTTCAGGTCGACGGTGACGAAGTTGCGACGCGCCTGCTCCATCGACTTCTGGATGGCGACCGGCACTTCACGCGCCTTGCCATAGCCGAAACCGACCTTGCCTTCGCCATCGCCGACCACGGTCAGGGCGGTGAAGGTGAACTGGCGACCGCCCTTGACGGTCTTGCTGACGCGGTTGACCGCGACCAGCTTTTCGATCATGCCGTCGTCGACTTTCTCTTCGCGGTTACGGTCGCGGTCGCGACCCCGCGGCTGACGTTCTTCTGCCATTTTTATTCCTTGGTTGTTGGGGTATGTACGGCTCGGGGCCGCTTATGGTTGTGGAGTACCGCGGTGATGCGATGGACCGCTGCAGAAGAGCGGTGTCGCCCGGCCACGCTCTGGCCGGCGAGCGGGCGGGACGGGATCCATGGACCCCGTCCCGAGATCCCTTAGAACTGCAGGCCGGCCTCGCGGGCGGCGTCAGCCAGGGCCTTGATGCGGCCATGGTAACGGTAGCCCGAACGGTCGAAGGCAACCTTCTCGATGCCGGCGGCCTTGGCGCGTTCGGCAACGATGCGACCCACCTTGGCGGCGGCGTCGGCGTTCTTGCCGTTCTTCAGGCCTTCCTTGACGTCGGCCTGGGTGGTGTTGGCGGCAGCCAGCACCTTGGAACCGTCGGCGGTGAAGACCTGGGCGTACAGGTGCTGACCGGTGCGCAGCACCGACAGACGAGCGACGCCGAGCACACGGATGTGGGCACGGGTGGACTTGGCGCGGCGCAGGCGGGCGATGTTCTTGTTCATGATCTTTGTCCTCGAAAGCTGAAAACCTAAGACTTAGGCCTTCTTGGCTTCCTTGCGAATGATGACTTCGTCGGAGTACTTCACGCCCTTGCCCTTGTACGGTTCCGGCTTGCGGAACGCACGGATCTTGGCAGCGACTTCACCGACCACCTGCTTGTCCGCGCCCTGGACCAGGATCTCGGTCTGGGTCGGGGTGGTGATGGTGATGCCTTCCGGCGCCACGAACAGCACGGGGTGGGAGAAGCCCAGCGACAGGTTCAGGTCCTTGCCCTGCATGGCGGCGCGGTAACCCACACCGACCAGCTCCAGCTTGCGCTCGAAACCTTCCGAAACGCCCTTGACCATGTTGGCCAGGATCGCGCGGACGGTACCGGTCAGCGGCACGAGGGTCGCATCTTCGGTGCTCAGGGTGGCCACACCGTTTTCGACGGTGATGGAGATACCAGCCGGCTTGGCCAGCGACAGGGTGCCCTTCGGACCCTTGGCGGTGACGTTGTCGGACTGGACGTTCAGCTCAACCTTGCCCAGGTCGATCGGCTTCTTGGCTACACGGGACATTGTCTACTCCTTTCGCCTTAGGCCACGAAGCACAGGACTTCGCCGCCGACGCCCAGCTGGCGCGCCTGCGCATCGGTCATGATGCCCTTGGAGGTGGAAATGATGGAGATACCCAGGCCGTTCATGACCTTCGGCAGCTCGCTCTTGCCGCGGTACTGGCGCAGGCCCGAACGCGAGAAGCGCTTCAGGGTCGCGATGACCGGCTTGCCTTCGAAATACTTCAGCACGATTTCCAGTTCGGATTTGTTGTTCTCGAGCTGGGTAACGCGCAGGTCGGTGATGTAACCCTCGTCCTTCAGGACCTGGGCGATCGCAACCTTGATCTTGGACGACGGCGCTTTCACCGTCTGCTTGCCCACCGCTGCCGCATTCTTGATGCGGACCAGCAGGTCGGCGATGGGATCAGTCATGCTCATTATGAGTACCTTTGAGTGCACCGATATCCGCTTTCGCGAATTCTGTTGTTTCCTGGAAACAGGCCAGGTCCCTTGAAACAGCGGGCCAGCGGCCCGCCCCACCTCGCGTTTGCGCGAAGCAAGACGCGGGAGTATACGCCAAAAGAGCCCGGCCTGCGCCGGGCTCTTCTGATTTTTCCGGAGGTGCGCTGAACTGCCCCTCCGCGGGCCCGCACTCCCCGTTCAGGGAGCGCGGCCGCAGGCCGGCTGGATTACCAGCTGGCCTTGCGCAGGCCCGGCACGTCGCCACGCATGGTGGCTTCGCGGAGCTTGTTGCGGCCCAGGCCGAACTTGCTGTACACGCCACGCGGGCGGCCAGACAGTTCGCAACGGTTGCGGTGGCGGCTCGGCGACGAATCGCGCGGCAGCTTGGACAGCTTGGTTGCAGCCTCGATCTTCTCTTCGTAGCTCGCATCCTGGGAGGACACGATCTTCTTGAGGGCAGCGCGCTTGTCAGCGAACTTCTCGGCCAGCTTCTTCCGCTTGATGTCGCGGTTGACCATGGAGGTCTTTGCCATTTCGGTTTCCTCGACGAATCAGTTACGGAACGGGAACTTGAACGCTGCCAGCAGCGCCTTCGCTTCCGCATCGGTCTTCGCGGTGGTGGTGATGGCGATATCCATGCCACGGATCGCGTCGACGGCGTCGAAGTCGATTTCCGGGAAGATGATCTGTTCCTTCACACCCATGTTGAAGTTGCCACGACCGTCGAAGGAACGACCGGACACACCACGGAAGTCGCGCACGCGCGGCAGCGAGATGTTGATCAGGCGATCCATGAACTCGTACATCTTTTCACGACGCAGCGTGGTCTTGCAGCCGATCGGCCAACCATCGCGGATCTTGAACGACGCCACCGAGATACGCGACTTGGTGACGACCGGCTTCTGGCCGGAGATCTTCGTCATGTCCGCGACGGCGTTTTCCAGGATCTTCTTGTTGGTCGCTGCTTCGCCGACACCCATGTTCAGGGTGACCTTGACCAGCTTCGGCACTTCCATCGGATTCTTGTAGCCGAACTGCTTCATCAGCGCCGGGACTACTTCGTCCTTGTAGATCTTTTCGAGACGGGAATTCATCAGCTCATTCCTCAGGCGTCGAGCGCCTCACCGCTGGAGCGGAACACACGCAGTTTGCGTCCATCCTCCAGCACCTTGAAGCCAACGCGCTCGCCCTTGCCCGAAG
>JAEZCF010000166.1 GCA_023430045.1 Pseudomonadota bacterium
AGCCAAGGGCAAGCCCGGCAAGGTCGCCTTGGTCGCTGTCATGAGGAAAATGCTGGTGATCCTCAATGCCCGTAAACGGGACGCGGAGACCCAGATGGCCTCCGCCTGAGAACACAGTTGCTACCGCGCGATGGCGCCGTCGAGGCTCTGCAGCAGCACGGCATTGAAGCGTGCCGGATCCTGCACCTGCGGTGAGTGGCCCAATCCTGCGAATTCCACCAGCCGCGCGCCGGGAATCGCGCGCGCGGCTGCCTTGCCCAGTGCAGGGTAGTCACCCAGGCGTCCCTTCAGCCCCGGGGACGCCAGGTCGCGACCTATCGCGGTGCGGTCCTTCTGTCCGATGAACAGCGTGGTGGGTACACGGATGTTCCCCAACTCGTACACGACCGGCTGGTTGAACACCATGTCCGACGTCAGCGCCTGGCTCCAGGCGACAGATTCCCTGCCGGGACCGGTATACATGCCGGCCTGCATGCGTGCCCAGTGCTCGAACGTGGGCTTCCATTCACCGCTGTAGTACACGTCAAGCTGATATGTCCTGATGGATTCGTAGGTCGTCCTGAGTTCGTTGGCGTACCAGGCATCCACGCTGCGCCAGGGAACACCGAGCGCCTTCCAGTCCTCCAGCCCGATCGGATTCACCAGCGACAGGCTCTGCGTGGCCTGCGGGTACAGCAGTGCATAACGTGCCGCCAGCATGCCGCCCATCGAATGGCCGACGATGTGTGCCTGCCGCACCCCCAGGTGTTCCAGCAACGCATGCGTGTTGGCAGCCAGTTGGCCGAATGAATACTGGTAACCGGTCGGCTTGCTGGACTTGCAGAAGCCGATCTGGTCCGGGGCGATCACCCGGTATCCGGCGGCCAGCAGGGAAGGAATGGTGGCCTGCCAGGTGGCGGCGCAGAAGTTCTTGCCGTGCAGCAGCACCACGGTGCCTCGCGCGGCACCCTCCGGCGCAACGTCCAGATAGGCCATTTCCAACGCCTGCCGCTGGCTGTCCACCGCGAAGGTCTTCAGCGGATACGGATACTCGAATCCTTCCAGCCGGGGGCCGTAGCTGTCCGAGGCGACGGCGGGCAGGGGCAGCAGGCTGGCAAGCAGGACGATGGCGGACAGGCGCATGGAGCAGCTCCGTGGAAGGGGTCTGCCGAGGGTAACCGCCGCAGGCGCCGCGACCAACGGTCGTCGCCCGCGCAGGGCATGCGACGTGGCCGGTTCAGCACTCGATGACGTTCACCGCCAGGCCGCCGCGACTGGTTTCCTTGTATTTGTCCTGCATGTCGCGGCCGGTATCGCGCATGGTCTTGATGACCTTGTCCAGCGATACCTTGTGCTTGCCATCACCGCGCATGGCCATGCGCGATGCATTGATCGCCTTCACCGCACCCATGGCATTGCGCTCGATGCACGGGATCTGCACCAGTCCGCCGATCGGATCGCAGGTCAGTCCAAGGTTGTGTTCCATGCCGATTTCCGCAGCATTCTCGATCTGGCTGGGATTGCCGCCCAATGCGGCGACCAGGCCGCCGGCGGCCATCGAGCAGGCCACCCCCACTTCGCCCTGGCAACCGACCTCGGCCCCCGAAATCGAAGCGTTTTCCTTGTACAGGATGCCGATTGCCGCCGAGGTGAGCAGGAAGTCGAAGACGCGCTGCTCATTGGCACCGGGGCAGAAACGGTCGAAATAATGCAGCACCGCAGGCAGCACGCCGGCTGCACCGTTGGTGGGGGCGGTGACCACGCGTCCACCGGCGGCATTTTCTTCGTTTACCGCCAGCGCGTACAGGTTTACCCAGTCCAGCGTGGTCAGCGGATCGCGCATCGCCGCTTCCGGCTTGGAGGACAGTTCGCGGTGCAGGGCGGGCGCGCGGCGACTGACGTGCAGCCCGCCCGGAAGGGTGCCTTCCTGACGGATGCCGCGTGCCACGCACGACTGCATCGCAGTCCAGATTTCGCGGAGCTGTCCGTGGATTTCTTCCTCGCTGCGCCAGCACTTCTCGTTCTCGAACATCAGCTGGGCAATGCTCAGCCCGCTGCGCGCGGTCTGCGCCAGCAGTTCGTCGCCGCTCCTGAATGGATAGGGCAAAGGGGTTTCGTCGGGCACGATGCGGTCGTCGGCAGCGTCGTCCTGGTTGACCACGAAGCCGCCGCCAACCGAGTAGTAATCACGCGTGGCGATCACCGCATCGTCGGCATCGTAGGCGGTGAAGCGCATGCCATTGGTGTGGTAGGGAAGCTTCTGGCGCTTGTTCATGCCCAGGTCGCGCTTTTCGTCGAAGGCGATCTCATGGGTGCCCATCAGCAGGATGCGCTTGCTGGAGCGGATGCGCTCCAGGGTACCGGGAATGATGTCCGGGTCGATCAGGTTCGGGCGCTCGCCCTCCAGCCCCAGCAGTACCGCCTTGTCGGTGCCGTGGCCGCGGCCGGTCAGCGCAAGCGAGCCATAGACATCGGCGCGGATGCGTACGACGTCCTGCAGGCGGCCCGGATCGAGCAGCCAGCGGTGGACGAAACGTTCGGCCGCCTTCATTGGTCCGACGGTATGCGAGGAGCTGGGACCGATGCCGATCTTGAAAACGTCGAACGTGCTGACTGCCATGGTTGCCGAGCTGCGGGTACCGGAGGAGACGGTTATTCTAGCGGTTCGCCGCGCCGGACCTGGCTGCGGCGCAGCAATCACCGGTCCTGGAGAGATATCCGTGCTGATCCTGTACCAGCGGGACGACTGCCACCTGTGCGACCAGGCCCTGGCCGTGCTGGCGGCCGTACGCGCGCCGGAGTTCGCATCGGTGTTCATCGATGAGGACGCCCGCCTGGTGGACGCTTACGGCGAGCGCGTTCCCGTGCTGCGCCGGCAGGACGATGGCCGTGAACTGGACTGGCCGTTCGATGCGTCCGCCCTGAAGGCCTGGCTCCTGTAGCGCGGGACTCTGCCCCGCTGCGCGATGAGCCCCGGTTGTCAGAGTCCCTCTACTTTGCCTTCAGCAGCACGCGGGTGCTGATCGCGGTCTCGTCCGGAATGGTCGAGGTATCGGCCCAGTCGCCGCCACCGACTCCGAAGTCCAGTCGTTTCACCGTCGCCTTGCCCGTCAGCACCGGCTGCGCGCCCGGCTGCCAGGTGAAGGTCAGCGTGACCGGCTTGCTTATGCCGCGCAGTTCCAGCGTGCCGTCGGCCGCATACCGGCCATCGCCCAGCGAACGGAATCCGCTGGCGGTGTAATGGGCCTGGGCGAAACGCGCGACATTGAAGAAATCCGCGCCCTGCAGGGTGGAGTCGCGATCGCTGTTGCCGCTCCGTGCGCCCGCCAGCGGAATGGTCACATCAAGTTTTCCGGCCGCCGGATCGGCCGGATCGAAGCTGAGCTGCGTGGAGAAGCCCGGGAACGTGCCTGCGAAGACCTCGCCATCGTATTTGGTGGCGAAGGCCAGCGTGGAACCGGCGGCCTGCACGTAATCGGCCGCCAGGGCAGGAGTGCCGCCCAGCAGGCCGGCCAGGGCGGCGGCGACGGCGGTGGGTGTGGTGAGCTTGATGGTCATGGTTCAATCCTTATGTGGGGAGCGCAGCCAGCCGCGCGGCAGCATGCGTGCCAGGGTGGCGTCACGCTGGACGAAGTGGTGGTAGAGCGCAGCACCGGCATGAGCCAGCACCACCGCGATCAACAACCAGAAGCCGTATTCATGGATGGCGTGCGAAACGGCCACCGTGCGGGGATCGGGCGCAACCAGCCTGGGCACCTCCACCAGGCCGAACCAGTGGAACGGCCTCAGGCCGCTGGCCGAGTCATACAGCCAGCCCGACAACGGAATGGCGAACATCAGCACGTACAGCAGCCAGTGAGTGGTGCTGGCGATGCGTTCCTGCCAGGTCGGTGTGCCGGGCACCGGCGGTGGTGCACCGGCATGCAGCCGCCAGCCCAGGCGCAGCGCCACCAGCGCAAGCACGGTAAGGCCGAGCGATTTATGTGCGGTGTAGACCCAGAAATACTTCGGCGTCCTGGGCAGTTCGCCCATTGTCAGTCCGACCACGCCAAGAACCAGGATCAACAGGGCGATCAACCAGTGCAGGATCTGGCTGGCAGCGCCCCAGCGCAGGACATCGCGATGCATCACGGCGTGCTCCCGGGGTGGATGTCCGTTTCTTCAGTGGGTTCATGGGGTGGCTCGTCCGCAGGATCCTGTGCGTCCTCGCCGCCACGGGCGCGCACGGCTTCGGCTTCAATGCGCAACTGGACTTCGTCGCCAATCATGCTGGGCCAGGCCGAAATGCCGAAGGCGCGGCGGCTGAGCGTAGCGGTCGCGGAAAAGCCCGCAGTGCGCCGGAACGGAGGCATGGGATGTCGCTTGAGCGCATTGAGGGTGACATCCAGCACGATCTCGCCGGTGACACCGCGCAGCGTCAACAGGCCGGTCACCCGTGCATGCCGGTCGTCGATCGGCTGCACATGGGTGGACAGGAAACGCGCATCCGGATACCGCTTGCCGTCGAGCAGGTTGCGCGCCAGTGCGGCGTCGTTCCACTTGCCGTCGCCCAGGTCCAGCCGCGACATCGGAATGCTGACATCCAGCCGTGCGTCCTCCCAGTTCGCGGGATCGAAGTACAGGACACCTTCGCTGCCCGATATCGTCCCCAGCGCGCTTGAGAACCCCGCATGTTCGATCGCGAACAGCACCCGGGTATGCACGGGGTCGAGCTGGTAGCGTGCGCCGGCAGCCAAGGCCAGGCCGGGCAACGCAGCAAACAGCACGATCAGGATGAAGCGATGCGGCACGGAAGGGCTCCTGCGGGAGAGGGGTCGATCATACCCATGGCGCGCGGTTCGCGAGCAGCCACATGGCTGCAACAGTTCATGGTGGCAATGGCACGTTGGCCGACGCCGGGTGCCGCCATCGGCATGCGCAGCGTCCCGTGACACGTCCGCGCCGTCAAGGCTGTGTGACAATTCCCGCTTCAAGGGGATACACGATGTCGACGCATATGCATCACGGACGCGCGTTGTTGTTGCTGCTGGCCCTTGTCGGCGGCCCGCTGCCCGCCGCCCAGGCCACCGATGGCGCATTGCCGGGCGGAGCGCTGGAAACACCGCAGCTGCGCCGTTTCGGCACCGCCGAAGGGCTGCCTTCGCGGATGGTGCTGTCGCTGGCCGAAGACCACCAGGGGCATGTATGGGCCGCGACCGATGGCGGGCTGGCGCGTTATGACGGGGTACGGCTGCAGGCCTGGCGCCATGATCCGCAGGTCGACGGTTCGCTGCCCGGGGATGAGGTGGAAACCCTGCTGGTGGACCGGCGCGACCGTCTCTGGCTGGGCATCAATGGCATCGGGCTGGTGCGCATGGGACCCGAACGCACGCGCTTCGATGTCATTGGCGACATCAACGACCGCTGCGAAGGGCAGTTCTGGACACTGGCCGAGCATGGCGACGCGCTGTGGATCGGTACCAGCACGCATGGTGTCTGCCGCCGGGCCGAGGATGGAAGCCTGCAGGTGTTCCGCCATGACGAAGTCGACGGGCACAGCCTCCCCAGCGATACCGTCTATGCCAGCCTGGTCGACGCGCAGGGCCGGCTGTGGCTGGGAACCGGGCGCGGTGTCGCGCGCTGGAACGGCAGCCACTTCGAGCGGCCCGGTGCGCAGGCGCTGGGGGAGGTCGCCGTGTTGCGGTTGAGTCGCGATGCGCAGGGCAACGTATGGGCCGGTACCCAGGGTGAAGGATTGTTCCGCTTCGATGCCGATGACCACGTGCATGTGCCGGCGTGGCCGCAGGCCGCATCGCTGCGTTCGGCAGTGGTCCTGGATGACCGGCTGGGTGGCCGGTGGGTGGGCAGTTCCGAAGGCCTGCGGCGTGACCAGGGAGGTCAGCTGCGCATGCTGGACGGTGATCGTGGCAGTGGGTTCCTGACCGCGCATACCGGCGTGCTGGATCTGCTGCAGGATCACGAAGGAGGAATATGGGTGGCCCTGCTCACCCAGGGCCTGGCCTATCTGCCCCCCGACTGGCGTCGCTTTTCCACGTGGTACCAGCTGGACGGCAAACCGCTGGACAGCCAGTACCTGCTCAGCGCCGCCAGTGATGGCCACGAATTCTACGTGGGTGCGGCTCACGGCGTTTATCGGCTTGACCGGCAGGGCATCCTGTCGCTGCTGGTCGGTGACGACCGCCTCGGCAGCGGCGCGATCTGGTCGGTGCTGCCACGGCCGGATGGCACCCTGTGGCTGGGGCGTGCCGGACGCATCACCGTGTACGACCCGCGGCACGGCAGCCATCGGGACCTGCCGATCGCCGGGACCGCCGATCCGCGCCAGCGCATCGACCTGATGCGGCAGGCACCGGACGGCACGGTGTGGATGTCCATCATGAACCATGGCCTGCAGCAGCGCGATGCGCAGGGCAGGGTGTTGCGCGAATTCGCGGTCGGGTCGCTTGGCAACGGCAGTGACGCGCCGCTGGAACAGATCCGTTTCGATGCGCGCGGGCAGCTGTGGGTGGTTGGCGACGCCGGCGTGCTGCGTTTCCAGGATGATCATTTCATCGCCGTGCCCGGCGTGTCGCGCGGCAACATCTTCGATATCGCCTGGGCCGCGCCGGACACGGTCTGGCTGGCACGCCAGGGAGCGCTTGAACGTTATCACTGGGATGGCCTCGGGTTCGCCCTGCGCGAGCAGGTGGACGCAGCCCAGGGCGTGCCAGCGGTGTCGATGGGCGGGCTGGTGCTGGGCCGCGAGGGAGAGGTGTGGGCGACCACGCCGCGCGGGCTGCTGCGCTGGCAGCCACGTGACCGGCAACTGCGCATCTACGGCGAGCGCGATGGTCTGCCGGATTCGGAATTCACCGGGCGTCCGCCTGCGCAGGATGGGCAGGGCCGTGTGCTGGCGGTATCGCAGACCGGACTGGTGGGGTTCGATCCGGACATGCAGGACGCACCGCTGCCGGCTTCGCAACTGGTGATCGGATCGGTTCGCGTACGGCGCGATGATGGTGAGGGGTGGCAGGAGCTGCCGGTCGATCGTCCGATCAGGCTGGGACCGGACGATCGAGACCTGCGGATCGATGCACGGTTGCTGTCTTTCGCCAACCCTTCGGCCACGCTTTACCGCTTCCGCGTGGAAGGCTACGACCTCAACTGGGTACCGGCCGCCGATGGCGAGCGTACGGTGTCGCGGCTGCCCGCAGGGCACTACCGCATTGAAATCCAGGCGCGCGCGTCCGGGGGCGAATGGACCGCCGCGCCCGACCTGCAGGTGCAGGTGTTCCCGCCCTGGTGGCGCAACGCCACTGCGTTGCTGCTGTACCTGTGCGGGGGACTGCTGCTGGTGGCGGGACTGGCGTGGTACGTGCGCCTGCGCCTGCGCCGTCGGCAGCAATGGCAGCTGAGCCTGCACAAGCAGCACCTCGCCGAGCAGGCATCGCAGGCCAAGAGCCATTTCCTGGCCACGCTGGGCCATGAGGTACGCACGCCGATGACTGGCGTGCTAGGCATGAGCGAACTGCTGCTGGCGACGCCTCTGGATGCACAACAGCACAACTACGCCAGTTCGATCCACCAGGCCGGCACGCACCTGCTGCGGCTGGTCAATGACGCGCTGGACCTGGCCCGCATCGAAGCCGGTCGCCTGGAACTGGACATCAAGCCGTTTGCGCTGGACACCCTGCTGGACGAAGTGCAGGGCCTGATGGAGCCGATCGCGCGCCAGCGTGGGCTGGAATTTCGCCGCAGCGTGGACGTACCGGGACGGATCACCGCCAGCGGCGACGAGATGCGCATCCGCCAGATCCTGATGAACCTGCTTGGCAATGCGATCAAGTTCACCGAGCACGGCCACGTCGGCATCGCCGTGGGCAGGACGGGCGAACACGAGGGGGCCGGACTGGAATTCATCGTGATGGACAGCGGCCCAGGCATCGGAATCGAACAGCAGGAACGCCTGTTCCATCGTTTCGAGCAGGCCGACGGCCCGCGTACCGCGTCGCGTTACGGCGGCAGCGGCCTGGGCCTGGCGATCTGCCAGGAGCTGGCGGTGGCGATGGGCGGCGGCATCCGCGTGGACAGCCGTCCCGGGCATGGCGCGCGCTTCCATGTGGTGCTGCCACTGCCTTGGCAGGCGGAAACCGGCTCGGCGCAGTGCGCGGCAGGCAAGGACCGGGCGTTGCTGCTTCCCGCACTGCGGATCCTGCTGGTGGAGGACGATCCCACGGTGGCCCGGGTCATCGCGGGCCTGCTGGAGAGCCGTGGGCATGAGGTGGTGCATGCGCTGCACGGGCTTGCCGCGCTGTCGGATGTCGCCATCGGCGTGTTCGATATCGCGCTGCTGGACCTGGATCTGCCAGCACTGGATGGCATCGCCCTGGCGCACCAGCTGAGATCCATGGGCCATGCATTTCCGCTGGTGGCGGTGACAGCACGCTCGGACGCCTACGCCGAAGCGGAGGTGCTGGCGGCAGGATTCGACGGTTTCCTGCGCAAACCGGTGACAGGTTCGTTGCTGGTCGATGCGATGGTGCGGGCCCGCGCGCGACAATCACGCGGATGAGGCGCTGCACCGTACCGGCGGTCAGATAGCGACAAGCGGCCACGCTGAAAGCAACCTGCTAGGCTCTGCCTGCGGCGATCCGGTCAGGTCCTGACGCGGCCGGGCCCGGGATTGAATGACCAGGTCGGCCCGTGGAGCCGCTGGCACGGGAGAACGCAGGGGTGCGATGGGTGCGGACGTGGGGGACTCTGCTGCTGATGTCGCTGCTGGCGTGGCTGCCCGTGCCGGGGTCTGCGCAGCCCGTGCCGCCGACGCCACGGCAATTGACGGTGTTCGATGGGCTTCCGTCCAACACCGTCAACCGCATGGCCGAGGACCGCCTGGGGTATCTCTGGATCGCTACCAACGACGGCCTGGCGCGCTTTGATGGCCGCAGCTACCGGATATGGCGCGCCGAGGACGGTCTGCGCGACAACCGGATCTGGACCGTTGCCACCGACGCGCGCAACCAGGTATGGATTGGCACCGAGAATGCGGGCCTGGTGCGGATGTCCGCCGATCGTCGGGAACTGCGTGTCTACGACCGCGCCAGCGAGCCGCTGATGGCCAGCAACACTGTCTGGAGCATCGCGACGACGCCGGACGGTTCGGTGTGGTTTGGCAGCTACCAGGGCGGCCTGTACCGCATTGATCCGCATGACCGGCTGCATCGGTTCATGCCCGAGCCCGGCAACCCGCGCAGCCTGCCGGCCAACAGCGTACCGTTCCTGGCGACCCTGCCCGACGGCACATTGTGGATCGGCGGCAAGCGCGGGCTGGCGCGCTGGACCGGGCACGATTTCGAGCGCGTGCCGGCGGCGGTGCTGTCCGGTGCGGTGGTCAACGGGATGTCCGCTGATGCTCAGGGAAACCTATGGATCAGCACGCTGGGCGGGGTGCATGTCCGGCGCCCTGATGGCCGCTTCGAACAGGCCCCCTGGCAGGTGCCGGCCGATGACCAGGTGCTTGGCGTGATGCTGCATGACGATCAGGGCGGCTACTGGCTGGACACGCGTTCGGGGCTGGGACGCGGCGTGCAGGGCCGGTACCAGCAGGTGCCGCTGTACAGCGCACTGGCACGTGGCCGGGTACGTCCGAACTGGAGCGGTGCCTTCCAAGATCGCGAAGGTGGCATCTGGCTGGCCAGCACCAATGCCGGCCTGTGGCATCTGCTGCCACGCTGGTGGCAATTCTCCGTGTTGTCGCGCCTGGAGGACGATCCCGCATCGCTGCGCAACGCCTATGTACTGGGCACGTCGCCATCGTCCACTGGCGGCGTCTGGACGGTGGGTTCGCATGGCGCGCTGGATCGCCTGGATCCGGTCAGCGGACGGGTCGAGCAGCACCTGGTCAAGGTCAATGGCACGCATTGGCTCACATCGGTGGCTGAAGATGGCCGTGGCCAGGTATGGGTTGGTTCGATGGATGCGCTGGTGCGCTACGACCCGCGCAGCCATGCGCTGCGCCGCTGGGCCGCCGATGGCAGCGCGGATGCGGTGATGGAAGGCAGCGTGCAGGACATCGCGGTGTGTGGCAGCGAAGTCTGGACGATGTCGCCGGCGGGCCTGCAGGGGCGTGACCTGGACGGTCGTCTGGTCGTGCATGCCCCGATGGGACAGGCTGGACTGCCACCGGGACAGCTCGACATGGACATGGCATGCAGCCCGCAGGGGCGCATCTGGCTGGCCAGCAGCGGCGGCCTGCAGGAATGGAATCCGGCGCTGGAGCATTTCCAGACGGTCCCCGGTGCGCCTCCCGGTGCCGTGCATTCACTGCTGGTCACCGGCGATGGTCATCGCATCTGGCTGTCGCAGGATGGCAGGTTGCTGGGCTATCGCTGGAATGGGACGGCACTGCAGCTGGAGCAGGAGATCGGCGCCGCGCAGGGATATCCGGCGATCGCGGCCAACGGGTTGGCCGTGGACACCCAGGGGATCGTCTGGGCCAGCAGTCCGCGTGGACTGCTGCGCGCCGACCCGGGTGCGGAACGCGTGCGGCTGTATGGCGTGCATGACGGACTGCCCAGCCAGGAATTCCGCGAGAACACGCTGGTCGGCAGCGCCGATGGGCATCTGCTGGCAGGGACGCCTGCCGGCCTGCTGCTGTTCGATCCGCTCAAGGCGCGCCCATCGACCCGTCAGTCGCCGCTGGTGATCGAGCGCGTGGAGGTCCGCCGTGGCGACAGGGTTGTCGAGCTGACCCACGAGCCTGGAATCGCCATCCAGGATGGCGATCGCGACCTGCACATCGTTGCGCGCCTGCTGTCGTTCAGCGACGCCGCTTCGAACGCGTACCGGTATCGACTGGCTGGGTACGATCCGGACTGGGTGGATGCCGGCGCGGCAGGCGAGCGTGTGTTCTCGCGCCTGCCGCCGGGACGCTATCACCTGGAGGTGCAGGCACGTTCGGTGGACCACGTGTGGTCGCGGGTGGAGCGGCTGGATTTCGAGGTGTTGCCGCCGTGGTGGCGCAGCATTTCGGGCATGCTGGTGCTGCTCGCCCTGGCGCTGGTGCTGTTGAGCGGATTCGCCTGGCTGTACCGCAGGCGCCTGCAGCGCCAGCATGCATTCCAGATGGCAGTGCACAAGCAGGAGGTCGCCGAACAGGCGTCCGCGGCGAAGACGCGCTTCCTGGCCACCCTCGGCCATGAAGTCCGCACGCCGATGACCGGCGTGCTCGGCATGACCGAACTCCTGCTGTCTTCTCCGCTGGAGGCGCAGCAGCGCGGCTATGCCGAATCCATCCGCATGGCGGGCGAGCACCTGCTGTTGTTGGTGAACGATGCACTGGATCTTGCGCGCATCGAATCCGGACGGCTGGAACTGCAGACGCAGTCGTTCAGCCTGCATGCGCTGCTGGCTGATGTGGAGGCGTTGATGGCTCCGCTCGCCCAGCGCAAGCAGTTGCGGCTTGAGGTGCTCCAGCAGTTGCCTGAAGGACTCCAGGCGGTCGGCGATGCGCTGCGGGTACGGCAGATCCTGCTGAATCTGGTGGGCAATGCGGTGAAGTTCACCCAGCACGGTGGCATCACGCTGCATGTCCACGCCGAAGGCAGCGAACAGGGCGTGGTGTTCGACATCGCCGATACCGGGCCGGGCATCGGCATGGAGCAGCGCAAGCGGCTGTTCCGCCGCTTCGAGCAGGGCGATGGCGCACGCACGGCGGCACAGTACGGCGGCAGCGGACTCGGGCTGGCCATCAGCCGCGAACTGGCCGTGGCCATGGGCGGCAGTATCGATGTGGAAAGCCGGTTGGGGCATGGCACGCGTTTCAGTGTCAGGTTGCCTTTGCCTCTGCATCGCGCCCCGATCGCCGAGGGCGGAACCGCGCCTCGGACAGAATCGCCGCCTGCGTTGCGGATACTGCTGGTGGAAGACGACGCCACCGTGGCTGAAGTAGTGACCGGTCTGCTGGAAGCGCGAGGCCATCACGTGACGCCTGCGATGCACGCGTTGGCGGCACTGCAGGAAATGGCGACCGCTACGTTCGATATCGGCTTGCTGGACCTGGATCTGCCGGGATTGAGCGGTTTCGACCTGGCCCGGCACCTGCGCAGCCAAGGGCACCGCCTGCCCTTGCTGGCGGTCAGTGCCCGCACCGATCCGGATCTGGCCGGACAGGTGCAGGCGGCGGGAATGCAGGGATTGCTGCGCAAGCCGGTCAGCGGCGACCTGCTGGCCGAAGCGATCGCGCGCGCGATGGCCTGCTGGAGCTGACTCTACTCGGCGACCTCTTCCACCTGCTTCGGCTCGGGGCCGGTATCGGGCAGCTGCCAGAACACCAGCGTGGAGGTCAGTGTGATTGCACCTACGCACAGAAAGGTCGCATGCAGGGCAGCGGTGGCGCCATGCGCCTCCAGCGGTGCGAAGGCCGCCAGCAGGCTGCCCGCAGCCGCGGCACCAAAGCCTGCGGCGAGCATCATCACCATCGACAGCAGGCTGTTGCCGGAACTGGCGAACTCGCGATCCAGATCGCGCAGCGTCACGGTGTTCATCACCGTGAACTGCAGTGAATTGACCGCGCCGAACAAGGCCAGTTGCAGCAGCCTCCAGCCCAGGGGCTGGCCGGGTGTCATCAGCGCGAAGCTGGCCATGGCAATGCCCACCAGGACGGTATTGGTCATCAGCACCCGGCGGTAACCGAAGCGCTCCACCAGCCTGACCGCCATCTTCTTGGAGAGCATGCCGGCGGCCGCCACCGGAATCATCATCAGGCCGGCATTCATCGGGCTCATGCCCATGCCGACCTGCAGCAGCAGTGGAATCAGCAGTGGCATCGCACTGCTGCCGATACGCGAGAACAGATTGCCCAGAATGCCGATGCGGTAGCTCGGTACCCGGAACAGCGCCAGCGAGAACAGCGGCGATGTGGAGTTGGCGGCATGCAGCCAGTAACCCACCAGCGCGGCCAGTCCGGCCACCGTCATCAGCATCACCAGCGCGTGCGGCGTGCCCATGCCGGAGATTCCATCCAGCGCCAGCGACAGCACCACCATGCCGGAGGCGAGCATCAGGTAGCCGCGCAGGTCGAAGCGTGAACGATGGCTGGCGTAGTGGTCGGGCATCACCTTCATGGCCACCGCATAGCCGATCACGCCGATGGGCAGGTTGATCAGGAATACCCAGTGCCAGGAGGCGACCTCCACCAGCCAGCCGCCGAGCGTCGGTCCGATCAGCGGGCCGATGAGCGCCGGAATGGCGATGAAGCTCATCGCGCGCAGGAAGTCATCGCGCGGCACCGAGCGCATCACCGCCAGACGTCCAACGGGCAGGAGCATCGCTCCGCCTATGCCCTGCAGCACGCGTGCGGCGACCAGCTGGTGCAGGTGCTGCGCCAGCGCGCAGGCCAGCGAGCCGACGGTGAACAGGATGATCGCGACGAGAAACGTGCGGCGGGTGCCGAAGCGGTCAGCGATCCAGCCCGACGCCGGGATGAAGGTGGCGACCGCCAGGGCATAGCTGAAAACGACCGACTGCATCTGCAGGGGGCTTTCGCCCAGGCTGAGCGCCATCGCCGGCAGTGCCGTGTTGACGATGGTCGAATCCAGCATCTGCATGAAAATCGCCAGCGATACCAGCCACAACAGCGGGCGGATGGAGACGTAACCAGATGTCATCGGAGCGGGCTTGACGCGGGTGGTGCACACATCTTCGCGCAGTGGCGGTCACGGTGCGATCAATGCACGCCGGACCGCCATGTCGGGCAAACCTTCAACGTGCGCTGAGGCGGTGTACCGCATCCACCAGCACCTGCACGCTCGCCGGATCCATGTCCGGCGACATGCCATGGCCAAGGTTGAATACATGGCCCTCGCGCGAACCGCCGTTGCCTGCGGCGTAGCTGTCGAGCACGCGGCCTGCCGCTGCGGTGATCGCGTCCGGTCCCGAATACAGCGTGGTGGGGTCGAGGTTGCCCTGCAACGCGACGCGGCCGCCGGTGCGCTGCACCGCGTCCTGCAGGTCCAGCGTCCAGTCGATGCCCAGCGCGTCGGCACCGGTCTGCGACAGCGCTTCCAGGTGCAGGCCGGTGCCCTTGCCGAACAGGATCAACGGCGTGCGTTCGCTGCCCTGGCCACGTTCCAGTTCCGCCGCGATGCGTTGCAGGTAGCGCAGCGAGAACTCCCGGTACATCGACGGCGACAGCACGCCGCCCCACGTATCGAACACCTGCAGCGCCTGCGCACCGGCCGCGCGCTGTGCGCCCAGGTAGGCGACCACCGCATCGGTGACCACTTCCAGCAGCCGGTGCAGCGCCTGCGGATGGTTCAGCGCCATCGCCTTGATGCGCGAAAAGTCCTTGCTGCCGCCACCTTCTACCATGTAGCAGGCGAGCGTCCACGGGCTGCCGGAGAAGCCGATCAGCGGTACCTGTCCATCCAGTTCACGGCGGATCACCCGCACGGCGTCCATGACATAGCCCAGCTCCTGCTCCATGTCCGGGACAGCGAGCCGTGCGATGGCGGCTTCATCGCGTACGGGATGGCGGAACTTCGGTCCTTCGCCTTCGACGAAGTACAGTTCCAGTCCCATCGCATCGGGCACGGTGAGGATGTCGGAAAACAGGATCGCCGCATCCAGCGGGAAGCGGCGCAACGGCTGCAGCGTCACCTCGCAGGCGATCTCCGGATTCTTGGCCATGGCCAGGAAGCTGCCCGCCTTGGCGCGGGTGGCGCGGTACTCCGGCAGGTAGCGGCCGGCCTGGCGCATCAGCCACACCGGCGTATGGTCCACCGGTTCACGGCGCAGGGCGCGCAGCAGGCGGTCGTTGCGGAGGGCAGCAGTCACGGCGGGGATTCCTTGTGCGGTTCCGGCGCGGGGGCCGGCGGGGAGGGACAACAGGCTCATGGGCTGCTGGAGACCAGGGCGAAGCCACGATGCAGTTCGGCATCGCGTGCCTTGTCGAAGGCAAGCCGGGCGTCCTGTTCGTGCAGATACAGTTCGCGGCGCAGCTGCGAACGCGCGCCCACGCGGCCGGCTTCGCGCAGCAGCTCCCAACCGCCGAACAGGTCGGGCTGCAGGCTGAGGCGAAGGAAGCGCGGTGCTTCGGTGCCGATCGCAGGTTGTTGCAGGTGCGCGTGCATGGGCCGATTGTAGCGGGGTTGCCGACCTGCGGCCGGCGGACCCTCGACGCCTGCGTGGTCCGGGTCAGGGGGCGGACAGTATCGCCAGCACGGCTTCGTCGGGTACGCCCGCCACCACTTCGGCATGTCCCATGCCACGCCACAGCACCAGGCGCAGGCGACCCGCCACGTTCTTCTTGTCCAGGCGCATGCGTTCCAGCAGCGCCTGCGGATCCAGTCCGGCCGGGATCGCCACGGGCAGGCCGACCTGCTGAAGCAGCGCACGCAGGCGTTCGCCGTCGGCTTCGGGCGCCATGCCCAGCGCGCTGGAAAGGCGTGCGGCGAGGACCATTCCCACCGCTACGGCCTCGCCATGGTTGAGCGCGTCGCGGCCCGGCGCCGAGTATCCCTGTTCGGTTTCGATGGCGTGGCCGAAGGTATGGCCGAGGTTGAGCAGTGCGCGTTCGCCCTTTTCGAACGGGTCGCGCTCGACGATGGCGGCCTTGTGCGCGCAGCTGCGGGCGATGGCTTCGGCAAGCACGGCATCGTCGCCGGCCGACAGCGCATCGGCATGCTGCTGCAGCCAGTCGAAGAAGCCTGCATCGCCGAGCGCGCCGTACTTGATGACTTCGGCCAGGCCGGCGCGCAGCTCGCGCGCGGGCAGGGTCGCCAGCACGCGGGTATCGGCGATCACCGCGCGTGGCGGATGGAACGCGCCGACCAGGTTCTTGCCGGCCGGGATGTCCACCGCGGTCTTCCCGCCTACTGATGAATCCACCATCGCCAGCAGTGTGGTGGGCAGCTGCACGCAGTCCACGCCGCGCATCCAGCAGGCCGCAGCGAACCCGGCCAGGTCGCCGACCACGCCGCCGCCCAGCGCGAACACGCAGGCATCGCGGGTGGCGCCCAGGGCAGCGAGGGCTTCGATCATGCGGCCGAATTCGACCAGCGTCTTCGATGCTTCACCGGCCGCCAGCACATGTTCGCCGACGATCAGGTCCGGGCGCGCTTCCATCAGCGTGCCGTGCAGCGCGGCAAGGTAGCGCGGGGCCACCTCGCTGTCACTGACCAGCAGCACGTGGCGGCCGCGCACGTGGCGCGCCAGCAGGTCGCCCTGCTGCTGCAGGTCCGGGCCGATGGAGATGGAATAGGGGTGCGCGCCGCCAACGGCGACGTCGATGGGGGATGCAGGGGTCATGCGGGGAGGTCCTGTCGCTGCCAGAGCGCGGCCAGCCTGACGACAAGCTGGGACGTCGCCTCGGCAGCAGTGAAGAGATCGGTATCCAGGGTGATGTCGGCCAGCTGCCGGTACAGCGGATCGCGCTGTCCGGCCAGCGCCTGCAGTACCTGTTCGCGGTCCGGGCGCTGCAACAGCGGCCGTGCGCGGTCGCGCGCCAGCCGCTGCAATTGCGCGGCGACGCTGACACGCAGGTAGACCACGTAGCCCTGCCGGGCGATGGCATCGCGGTTGGCCGGGTGCAGCACCGCGCCGCCCCCGGTGGAAACCAGGCGGCCGCTGCCGGAGAGCAGCCGCTGCAGCACCCGACGTTCATGCTCGCGGAACCCGGCTTCGCCGGAATGTTCGAAGATCGCGGGGATGCTGGCCCCGGTGGCGTCCACGATGGCCTGGTCCACGTCTACGAATTCCAGCGTGAAGCGTTCGGCAAGGCGCCGGCCGATGCAGGTTTTTCCGGCGCCCATCGGGCCGATCAGGATCAGGTTCGGTGCGGGGTTCATCGCAGGTGATCCTACCATCGCCAGCATGCCGCCGAGGCTGCAGCGGTCCTCACAAGCGTGGCAGGCGCAGCGGAAGATACATCGGCGAGCGCCGCTGGGCCGTGGACAGCGGCGGCAGGACCTGGTCGAACAATGTCCACAGGGCAGCCAGATCGTCGACGTCACCCGAGTCGCCCGGATGCATCTCAATGAATGCGGACCACAACTCCGATGAGGCCGGCCCCCCCGGCTGCCTGCGCCTCAGCCAGTACATCATTTCCGCCGCAGCCGGCGAACCTGGCCTGCGTAGCGCATGGTCGAGCCGCAGGAGGCTGCTCCGGTGCCCATCGAGCATGTGCTGCCAGGCTTGCTCTCTGGCCATGCCCTGCCCCAGAAGCGACTGGTACCGTAACAGTGTGGCCGTGGCGGTGTGGGAAAAGAACGTGTCCGGTTGCAACGGCGCGACGCCCGAGCTGGCGACACCCAAGCCTGTACCCGCCTCCAGAGCAGGAAATACCGGAACCGGCAACCGACCGCCGACGTTCAGCGACGTGCTGGCGAGGACGCGCAGCTGCTGAAGATGGTAGCCGCGGCAGGAGGGGGGATAGTCATCGTCGTCCTGGAACGAAGGCCGGAAGAACCGGAAGGTGAGGGTTGCGCCGGCATTGCCGAGGCAAGCCAGTGGTCCTTGCTGCCCGGGCAGCAGAACGTCCAGCGATCCGGCCAGATCTCCGTCGGGTACCACCCGCGCCAGAATCCCCTGCAGGGAGGGGAGGTCGGCGACGCCTTGCATGGCGATGGACACATCGATGCAGCGGCCGTCGCGTAGTGGGTTGTAGTTGTGCTGGACGCTGCGCGCCAGCGATACGCCAGCTGCGGCGGTGGCGCCGGTCAGAGGCTTGGCGGCGGAGCCGAGTACAGCGGTCTGGTGGACCCGCTGGCGCATGGGCCGTATAGCATGCAGATCGCGGAGCCATCTCCTGTCGCGGTCCAGGGCGGGTGACGAGAGGATGTCGTTGGCCAGATCGCGGGCCTTGCGTTCCAGTGTGCAGCCCGGCACCGCGTCGGCATCGGAGGCGGCCGCTGCCGACAGATGAACCCAGTGGCAGACGTCAAGCATCCGCTTGACCAGCGTGCGCGAGTCCCGACAACCCCATTGCGCCCATAGTCCTTTTTTCACGCTGCGCAGATGGACCGGATCCGGACACCGGCGCCTGCGCAGCAGCAGCTCCTGCAGCAGCTGCCATTCGGCCTGCAGGCGTTGGAGCAGTAGTTCGTGCTGTGCATACCCAGGCTCATGGAGATTGCGCAGCATGGCAGTAGCGAGCACCGTGGCGTCCGAATGCGTGGGCTCGGCCCATGCCAGGACGCGCCGGCCCAGCAGTTCGGCAAGCGAGGAGCGCTCTGCCGGCTCCAGGGCGGCGTCCGGCAACCATACCGGGACGTCGAGTTCCACGTCCATCCGGGTATGTGCAATGTTCGCGCTCCCATGAAAGGAGGTGGACGAAGCACGCAGGTCGCATTTCAATGTCGTAGAGCGGGCGAGTACATCGATCAGAGGTGGAGGGGGCAATCCCCAGCGCGTGGATCCTCCAGCCGTGGTGACGTCCGCATGTGTCCCGGCGCTCTGTACGTCGATCCGGTTACCGGTCAGGGTCGGCAGCAATGGATCCCAGCAGGCGGCCGCCTGCAGTGCCTCGGCATAGGCGTCCGTTGAAGACCATGAGCGGAACAGCCGCCATGGCGCGCGGAACAGACGCGACACGCCGGGCCCTTGCACGGCAGCACGCGCGACATGCTGCGCGAATGCCTGTGCGGAGACCGCGCCGCGAAAGCTGGCGTGCTGGAAGCTGGCGCTTGCGCTGCCCCCGCAGTCGAGTACGGTGGGTAGAAGATCTGCGACGGCAGCTAACGACGCGGTGGCGGTCACGCTGCGGCCTTCGGCGTACTCCAGCGTCTCAAAGCACGCACGCTTGCCTGCACTGGCAATGCGTGCGTCGACACCCACGCGCATGCGGGTGCCTGGTATGCCGATGCCAGCGTCGACCGAGACGGAGCCTTCCACCGTGCGTTCCGCTCCTGGCGCAGTCAACGAACGCAGCCTGTGTTCGAGCTTGCGGCTTCGACGCGCCAGCTCCATCTGCTTCAGGCCTGCGCGGCAGTAGTCGTCAAGGGCCTGCATGCGCATCGCGGCAATGCAGCTCCTTGACTTGACGGGAGGGTGGTTCCTGGCTGGCCGGCAGATGCGGCGGAGGCTCCGCAGGTCCCTTTTCGCCAAGGTTCCCATCGGTCCGGTGCCGATGCAGACCGCCCCAGATGGTGCTGTATCGGCCTGCATTGCTCCTGCAAGCTGGCGGATGGTGGCGCTGATGTGTTCGCTGCAGAGCGGCGATGCACGCGCATCGGCGGCGGCCGCCGCGCTTCCTGGCATGAGCATCCTGTTGCGGACCGCCCGGGGAATGCATCGTGCAGGGTGGCGTGGCATGTTGCCCAGGTGTTGGGCTGCAGCCCTGTGTTGGCCAATGGAGATCAAGCCGAGCATGGTTAACCTCGAAGACTATGAACGCCGCTACGTTGGTCGATGGATCATTCGATGAGTACCCTTTCAACCGCGCTGCCGCCATAGGGATGCGTGCACCTGCGCGATAGCTGCAAGGCGCCTGTTGCTCGATACATCCCGCATGTCCAGGCATGACAAGCGACAGACGCCTTGCCGCCACGCTTGCATGCGGCGCACATCATCGAAGAAGGGGTGACAGGCCGGCGGGACCTCCACGCCGCTGCCTGCGCCTGTCAGTCGACGGCGAGAATCCTGCGATGGTCGTCAAGGCGTACGACCCGATCAGCGATGGTGGGCAGAGTGCGCAGGGCATGCCGGCTGACCCGTTCGTAATACTGCACGAAGCGCTCCAGCTGTGGACGGCTCATGCCGTGGCGGCCGGGCTGCGCTGCCTGCAGCGCCTGTTCCTGTTGCCAGCGCCAGCGCGGTACCACCGCAAAATCCGGCGGCTGCAGGAACCAGAGCCGGTCGCAGCGCTGCCAGAGCGCCTGGTAGTCGCCGGCCAGCGCTTCGTTGCACCAGTGCCGCCAGCGACCGTCTCCATCGGCATCGCGCTCCAGGGCATTGAGCGGCGGATCGAGATCCGCCTCGTCCTGGGCCGGCGTGCCCAGGAACCAGCCTTCGAAGACCAGAAGGTCCAAGGGCTGGTCCAGCCGTGGCCACTGTGATTCGGGCAGGCGCTCATCGGCGAGCTTGTCGAAGCGTGGCAGCACCAGGGACTGCCGCGCGACCACTGCATCCAGCACGCGGTGTGCCAGTGGCAGATCATGGGTGGACGGCGGCCCGCGGGTGACCAGCAGCGGATGCACCTGGCGGGCGAGGCGCTGGCGTCGGGCGCGGGTCAGGTAGACATCGTCGATGGACAGCGTCGCCGCATTGAGTCCGCGACGCCGGGCGCTGGCCACGACCTGCGCGGCCAGCGTTGATTTGCCGCTTCCCTGCAGTCCACTGATTGCCAGTACGGGCACCTCCGTCGCGCTGCCCAGCGCATCCTCCAGCGCCTGTTCGGACAGCGTTTCCGGAAATCCTTTCGCGTGGGGCATGTACGCAGCGGTGACCATGCGTCCACAATAGCCCAATCCCTGTAAAAGAAAGCAGCCATGAGCGACCTGTACGCTGAAGCCCTGACCACCTTTGCTTCCCTGTTCGAGGAGGCGCAGCAGAGCCGGGAGGTCGAACCCAATGCGATGACCGTGGCCACCGCCGACCTGCACGGGCGGCCGTCGGCGCGCACCGTGCTGCTGAAGGCGTTTGATGAGCGCGGGTTCGTGTTCTACACCCATCTGGACAGCCACAAGGGCCACGAACTGCAGTCCAACCCGCAGGCGGCGCTGCTGTTCCTGTGGAGAAGCCTGCGCGAGGCCGGCATCCAGGTGCGCGTGGAGGGGCGTGTGGAGCAGGTGGACGCTGCCGAAGCCGATGCGTATTTCGCCAGCCGTGCGCGCATGAGCCAGATCGGCGCGTGGGCATCGCTGCAGTCCAGGACGTTGGCCAGCCGCGAGGAGTTCGATGCACGGGTGGCGGAGATCGAAGCGCGTTTCGAAGACCGGGATGTCCCGCGCCCCGAGGGCTGGAGCGGCCTTCGGGTGGTGCCCGACCGCATCGAGTTCTGGTACGGCGCGCAGTTCCGCCTGCACGACCGGTGGTGCTACGAGGCCGGTGTGGACGGCCGCTGGAGCAAGCGCCTGCTGTATCCCTGACCGGCAGTCTCCGTGGGCCGGAAAGCGCCCCGGCAACCCGCGTCGTCAGAGGCCTTCGCTGCGCAGCCAGCGCCATAGCGTGGTGCGCGAAACCCCCAGCGCCTGGGCCAGGCCTTCGCGGTCGTTGCGGTGCTCCTGCAGCAGCGCCTGCAGCTGCCCGCGCGGCGGGCGCCTGCCATTGCCGGCTGTTTCCGCGGTGCCAGGCGTGCCGCCGGATGCCAGCTCCGGCGCGAGCAGCAGCAACCGCGCGGCGTCGATGAGCCCTTCGTCCGGCTGCCAGTGGATCCGCAGGCGGTCCACCAGGTTGCGCAGTTCGCGCACGTTGCCCGGCCAGGCGGCCGCCACCAGCATCGCCATGGCGCCGGCGTCCAGCGGCGGATCGATGCCGCGCAGTTGCTGGAAGAAGTGCACGACCAGCTGGGCGATATCGTCTCGATGTGCACGCAGCGGTGGCAATGCGATGCGCAGCGTCGCCAGCCGGTAGTACAGATCGCGCCGGAACTGTCCGGTCTGCACGCGCTGCTCCAGCGCCTGCAGTGTCGCGGCCACCACCCGCAGGTCCACCGGCGTGGGTTCATTGGCGCCCACGCGAAGTACCTCGCGTTCCTCCAGGACACGCAGAAGCCGCGTCTGCAGGGGCAGTGGCAGTTCGCCGATCTCGTCGAGGAACAGGGTGCCACCGTCGGAGGCTTCGATGAGGCCGGTGCGGCCGCCACGCCGGGCGCCGGTGAACGCACCATCGCTGTAGCCGAACAGCTCGGATTCGAGCAACGACTCGCTGATGGCCCCACAGTTCAGGGCGACGAAGCGCCCGCGGCGTCCGCTTGCCGCATGCAGCTGGCGCGCTGCCAGCTCCTTGCCGGTACCGGTCTCGCCGGTGACCAGCACGGTGCTGTCATGCGGCGCGTACAGCGCGATGTGCTTGCGTATGTTCTGCATTGCCGTGCTGTCGCCGAGCAGGGCGGGAGCTTCGCCTTTCCGGGGCCGGCGTTGCCGTGCCGGTTGCCGCGTGCTGGAACGTGCGAGCGCGTGCGTCAGTTCAAGTGCGTGCTCGAACGCGTGGCGTACCGAGTCGGCCGAGTACAGCAGCACGCCCTGCAGGCCGGCCGCTTCGGCGTGGTCGATGGCCATGCCGGTGCCGACGATCACTTCGATGCCATTGGCACGCAGATCGGCAATGCAGTCGCGCGCATCCTCGCGGGTGACGAAGCGGCGATGCGCGATCTGCAGGCCGAAGCTGTCCTGGAACCCGCCGAAGGTGGGCACGTCGCTGGCATGGGTGACCAGCCCGATCCGAGGCGCTATGCGTCGCGCGCGCGCGAGCGCTTCCATCAGGTCGAAGCCGTTGGCCTGGATCGGCACCAGCGGTACCTCCAGGCGGCTGCGCAGCCAGGCCGCGTTGGATCCGCCGGCGATGACCACGTCGCAGTGCTCGCGACGCAGACGCTGGTTGATTACCGTCACCGCGTCCTCGAACCCCAGATTGATCTGCTCGATGCGCGCACGGCCGTCGAACTCCGGGATCACGTCGCCGAGCAGTCCGGTGAGGCGCGAGACGCTGACCGTCCAGATCACGGGGCGGGGCGTGTCGGTATCGATGAAGTGCCGAGGAGGTGCGGGCATGAATGCTGGAACAGCGGCCGAGGTCTGTTTCATGTTACTCGTGTTTCAATGTTTCAGGTGTTTCATTATTTAATCGGGCGAGTTCTTTGAAATCAGTGGGTTGAAGGTGGCACGGCCCTTGCTGCCTTCTATGGAAGACTTCCACCAGGACCGTTGCATGACCGCTTCCTCGTCCCTTTCCGCCGGAACCCGTTTCCGCCAGGCGCTTGCCGCCGAATCGCCGCTGCAGGTCATCGGAGCGATCAACGCCAACCACGCCCTGCTGGCCCAGCGCGCCGGTTACCGCGCGATCTACCTGTCCGGCGGCGGCGTTGCTGCCGGTTCCCTGGGCCTGCCGGACCTGGGCATCAATACGCTGGAAGACGTGCTGATCGACGTGCGCCGCATTACCGACGTCTGCGATCTGCCGCTGATGGTGGACATCGATACCGGTTTCGGGCCGAGTGCGTTCAACATCGCACGCACGGTGAAGTCGCTGATCAAGGCCGGTGCTGCGGCCTGTCATATCGAGGACCAGGTCGGCGCCAAGCGCTGCGGCCACCGTCCGGGCAAGGAGATCGTGTCGCAGGGCGAGATGGTTGACCGGGTCAAGGCCGCGGCCGATGCGAAGACCGATCCGGCGTTCTTCCTGATCGCGCGCACCGACGCCATCCAGGTGGACGGCGTGGACGCGGCCATCGAGCGCGCCATCGCCTGCGTGGAGGCCGGTGCCGATGGCATCTTCGCCGAAGCCGCCTACGACCTGGATACCTACCGCCGCTTCGTCGATGCGGTGAAGGTGCCGGTGCTCGCCAACATCACTGAATTCGGTGCGACGCCGCTGTTCAGCCGCGACGAACTGGCCTCGGCCGGCGTGGCCATCCAGCTGTTCCCGTTGTCGGCCTTCCGCGCCGCGAACAAGGCCGCCGAGAACGTCTACCAGACGATCCGCCGCGAAGGCCAGCAGCGCAACCTGATCGAGAGCATGCAGACCCGCGAGGAGCTGTACGACCGTATCGGCTACCACGCGTTCGAGCAGCAGCTCGATGCGCTGTTCGCCGCCAAGAAGTAACCTGCAGCAACGAATTCCGGGAGGAAAAAATGAACGACACCACCGCCACCCCGACCTTCAAGCCGAAGAAGTCCGTCGCCCTGTCGGGCACCGCCGCCGGCAACACCGCCCTGTGTACGGTCGGCCGCAGCGGCAACGACCTCCATTACCGTGGATACGACATCCTGGACCTGGCGACCACCAGCGAGTTCGAGGAAATCGCCTTCCTGCTGGTGCACGGCAAGCTGCCGACCAGTGCCGAACTCAAGGGCTACAAGGCCAAGCTGAAATCGCTGCGCGGCATTCCCGCTGCGGTGAAGGCGGCGCTGGAAGAGCTGCCGCCGTCGGCGCATCCGATGGACGTGATGCGTACCGGTGTTTCCGTGCTGGGCTGCGTGGCGCCGGAAAAGGACGACCACAACCATCCCGGTGCGCGTGACATCGCCGACAAGCTGATGGCCTGCCTGGGCTCCATGCTGCTGTACTGGTACCACTGGAGCCACAACGGCCGCGCCATCGACGTGGAAACCGACGATGACTCCATCGGCGGTCACTTCCTGCACCTGCTGCATGGCTTCGAGCCGAAGGAATCCTGGGTGAAGGCGATGCACACCTCGCTGATCCTGTATGCCGAACATGAGTTCAATGCGTCCACGTTCGCGTGCCGTGTCATCGCCGGCACTGGCAGCGACATGTACAGCGCCATCGCCGGCGGCATCGGCGCGCTGCGTGGCCCGAAGCATGGCGGCGCCAACGAAGTGGCCTTCGAAGTACAGAAGCGCTACGACAGCCCCGATGAAGCCGAGGCCGACATCAAGGCGCGCGTGGAACGCAAGGAAGTGGTGATCGGGTTCGGGCACCCGGTCTACACCGTGTCCGATCCGCGCAACAAGGTGATCAAGGACGTGGCTCGCGAGCTGTCCGCGGAACAGTCCAGCATGAAGATGTACGACATCGCCGAACGCCTGGAGGCGGTGATGTGGGACATCAAGAAGATGTTCCCGAACCTGGATTGGTTCAGTGCGGTGAGCTACCACATGATGGGCGTGCCGACCGCGATGTTCACCCCGCTGTTCGTGATCGCGCGTACCGCCGGCTGGAGCGCGCACATCATCGAACAGCGCATCGACGGCAAGATCATCCGCCCCAGCGCGAACTACACCGGTCCGGAAGACCAGGCGTTCGTACCGATCGACCAGCGCGTGTGACGCACACCTGAAGCAGCGCGTCCGGTCGGCCACGTGCCGGCCGGATGCCTTCGCCGCCGCATCGCGGCTCCCGGCCCGCTACCTGTATCCCGCCAGCCCATGAATATCGATTACCGCAAGAACCTCCCCGGCACCGCGCTGGATTATTTCGATGCCCGCGAGGCCGTCGATGCGATCCGGCCGGGGGCCTATGCCACGCTGCCGTACACCTCGCGCGTGCTGGCCGAAAACCTGGTCCGCCGCTGCGATCCCGGCACGCTGGACGCCTCGCTGCGCCAGCTGATCGAGCGTCGCCGCGACCTGGATTTCCCGTGGTTCCCGGCGCGCGTGGTGTGCCATGACATCCTCGGGCAGACTGCGCTGGTCGACCTGGCCGGCCTGCGCGATGCGATCGCCGACAAGGGCGGTGACCCGGCCAAGGTCAACCCGGTGGTGCCGGTGCAGCTGATCGTCGATCACTCGCTGGCGGTTGAGTGCGGTGGCTTCGATCCGCAGGCGTTCGAGAAGAACCGCGCCATCGAGGATCGCCGCAACGAGGATCGCTTCCACTTCATCGACTGGACCAAGCTGGCCTTCGAGAACGTGGACGTGATTCCGCCCGGAAACGGCATCATGCATCAGATCAACCTGGAGAAGATGTCGCCGGTGATCTACGTGCAGGACGGCGTGGCCTTCCCCGATACCTGCGTGGGCACCGACAGCCATACCCCGCACGTGGATGCGCTGGGCGTGATCGCCATCGGCGTGGGCGGTCTGGAAGCGGAAAACGTGATGTTGGGCCGCGCGTCGTGGATGCGCCTGCCGGACATCATCGGCGTTGAGCTGACCGGCAGGCCGCAGCCGGGCATCACCGCCACCGACGTGGTGCTGGCCTTGACCGAATTCCTGCGCAGGGAACGCGTGGTTGGCGCCTGGCTTGAATTCTTCGGCGAAGGTGCCGCCGCACTGACCATCGGTGATCGCGCCACCATCTCCAACATGTGTCCCGAATACGGCGCCACCGCCGCGATGTTCCATATCGACGGCCAGACCATCGACTACCTGCGCCTGACCGGCCGCGAGGAGAAGCAGGTCGCACTGGTGGAGAACTACGCGCGCAGCACCGGCCTGTGGGCCGATGACCTGGCCACCGCGGAGTACGAGCGCGTGCTGCGCTTCGATCTGTCGACGGTGGTGCGCAACATGGCCGGCCCGAGCAATCCGCATCGCCGCCTGCCGGTATCGGAGCTGGTGGAACGCGGCATCGCCGATGCCGCCAAGCTGGAAGCCGGCAAGGCCGAACAGGCACAGGGCCTGATGCCTGACGGCGCGGTGATCATCGCCGCCATCACCAGCTGCACCAACACCTCCAATCCACGCAACGTGATCGCTGCCGGCCTGCTGGCACGCAAGGCCAACGAGCGCGGCCTGCTGCGCAAGCCCTGGGTGAAATCGTCGCTGGCGCCGGGTTCGAAAGCGGTGCAGCTGTATCTGGAAGAAGCGGGGCTGTTGCCGGACCTGGAGAAGCTGGGCTTCGGCATCGTCGCCTTCGCCTGCACCACCTGCAATGGCATGAGCGGTGCGCTGGATCCTGAGATCCAGCAGGAAATCATCGATCGCGACCTGTACGCCACGGCTGTGCTGTCGGGCAACCGCAACTTCGACGGCCGCATCCATCCGTACGCGAAGCAGGCCTTCCTGGCCTCGCCGCCGCTGGTGATCGCCTATGCCATCGCCGGCACCATGCGCTTCGACATCGAGAAGGATGTGCTGGGGTTGGACACCGACGGCAACGAGGTGCGCCTGAAGGACATCTGGCCGAGCGACGCCGAAATTGACGCGGTGGTGAAGGCTGCAGTGAAGCCGGAGCAGTTCCGCAGCGTCTACAACCCGATGTTCAACGTGCGCGTTGAGCACGGTGCAAAGGTCAGCCCGCTGTACGACTGGCGCGCGCAGAGCACCTACATCCGCCGCCCGCCGTACTGGGAGGGCGCACTGGCCGGCGAGCGTACGCTGGCAGGCATGCGCGCGCTGGCCGTGCTGCCGGACAACATCACCACCGACCACCTGTCGCCGTCAAACGCGATCCTGGCCTCCAGCGCCGCCGGTGAGTACCTGGCGAAGATGGGCCTGCCGGAAGAGGACTTCAATTCCTACGCGACCCATCGTGGTGACCATCTGACTGCGCAGCGTGCGACCTTCGCCAACCCGAAGCTGTTCAACGAGATGGTGCGCAACGAGGATGGCAGTGTGAAGCAGGGTTCGCTGGCGCGCGTAGAGCCGGAAGGCAAGGTCATGCGCATGTGGGAAGCGATCGAGACCTACATGGAGCGCAAGCAGCCGCTGATCATCATCGCCGGTGCGGACTACGGTCAGGGCAGCTCGCGTGACTGGGCCGCCAAGGGCGTGCGTCTGGCGGGCGTGGAAGCCATCGTTGCCGAAGGCTTCGAGCGTATCCACCGCACCAACCTGATCGGCATGGGCGTGCTGCCGCTGGAGTTCAAGCCGGGTACCACCCGCCTGACCCTGGGCATCGACGGCACCGAGACTTTCGATGTGGTCGGCGAGCGAACCCCGCGCGCGGAACTGAGCGTGGTCATCCATCGCCGTGACGGCCAGCAGGTGATCGTGCCGGTGACCTGCCGCCTGGACAGCGACGAGGAAGTGGCGATCTATGAGGCCGGCGGCGTGCTGCAGCGCTTCGCCCAGGATTTCCTGGAAGGCGCCAGGGTGGCGTAAGCCGACGCTCTGCCGTCGCACGTCGAGTTGCTGCCATGCGGGCTTCGGTCCGCATGGCGGTAGTGAAGGAGGAGAAGGGCATTGCCCCCGCTGCATGGGAACTGCGTTCTACAACATCGCTGGCACGGTCAACACCGCCTTCATCCTGTTGAGCCTGGCGGGTGTGGGCGCACAGTTGCGGCTGGTGCGGCATCGCCGCGGACGTGAGGGCGCGGCCGACCACGCCACCGCCGTGCTGTCGCTCAACCAGTTTACCGTCAGCTTCCTCGCGTACCTTTCTTTCTTCGTCTACGGTTACAGCGTCACCCCGTTCAATCATTTCATCGTCTGGCCGCGGTTGCTGGCGTCGCTGCTGGTGATGGCCATCCTGATGGAGATCTGGCGTGACCGCCGCAATGGTTCCGCCACGACAAGCCTGCTGGCAGCCATATTGCTGCTGGTCTGCGCGCTTGTCGGCCTGGCATTGGGCGATCGCCATGCCGACGAGGGCAGGGTGGTGGCCAGCGCGATGATCGTGGCCATCACTGCCCTGCTGGCGCAGGGATATGTGCACCAGATCCTGTTGATCCTTCGCAACGGCCATACCGGTGCGGTATCGCTGCGGATGAGCCAGCTGATCCTGCTGATGGATCTGTCCACGGTTGTCTTCGCGTTCGCCATGGGACTGCGCCTGGGTTGGCCGCTGCTGTTGCTGGCGGTGGTCAGCGGCGGCACCAAGCTGGCCATCCTGTGGCTGTTCCGCTGGCAACGCAGTGCGCGAGCCGGCGAACGTCGCCAGCGCCTTGTCCCTCAGTCCTGACGCTCCTTCCTTCCTTCTGTCGAGATGTCCTCCATGAGCCTCACTCCGCAACTCCGCATTCCCGCCACCTACATGCGCGGTGGCACCAGCAAGGGCGTGTTCTTCCGCCTGCAGGATCTGCCTGCTGCGGCACAGGTGCCCGGTCCGGCGCGCGACGCGCTGCTGATGCGCGTGATCGGTTCGCCCGATCCGTACGGCAAGCACACCGATGGCATGGGTGGCGCCACCTCCAGCACCAGCAAGTGCGTGATCATCTCCAGCGCCTCGGTGCCGGACCATGATGTCGATTACCTGTACGGGCAGGTGTCGATCGACACCGCATTCGTTGACTGGAGCGGCAACTGCGGCAACCTCAGCACCGCCGTCGGCCCGTTCGCCATCGCCAACGGCCTGGTCGATCCGGCGCGGGTGCCCCGCGATGGCCTGTGCACCGTGCGCATCTGGCAGGCCAACATCGGCAGGACAATCATCGCCCACGTGCCGATGCGCGATGGCGAAGTGCAGGAGATCGGCGATTTCGAACTGGATGGCGTGACCTTCCCGGCCGCCGAGATCCAGCTGGAATTCCTCGATCCGTCCGATGACGGCGATGCCGGTGCGATGTTCCCGACCGGCAACCTCGTCGATACGCTGGACGTGCCGGGCGTGGGCAGTTTCGAAGTGACGATGATCACCGCCGGCATCCCGACCATCTTCCTCAACGCCGCCGACCTCGGTTACACCGGCACCGAGCTGCAGCCGGCCATCAACGAGGACAGGGCGGCGCTGGAGCGCTTCGAGAAGATCCGTGCACACGGCGCAGTGCGCATGGGCCTGATCCAGAAACTGGAAGACGCCGCCACCCGCCAGCACACGCCCAAGGTGGCGTTCGTCGCACCGGCGCAGGACTACGTATCATCCAGTGGCAAGGCGATCCCTGCCTCGGCGATCGACCTGCACGCCCGCGCCCTTTCGATGGGCAAGCTGCACCACGCGATGATGGGCACTGCGGCGGTGGCCATCGGTACCGCAGCGGCGATTCCCGGCACGCTGGTCAATCGTGCCGCAGGTGGTGGCGAGCGCGAGGCAGTGACCTTCGGCCACCCCTCCGGCACGTTGCGCGTCGGCGCGCAGGCCGGGCTCGTTGACGGTCAGTGGATGGTGTCCAGGGCCATCATGAGCCGCAGTGCCCGCGTGCTGATGGAAGGCAAGGTGCGGGTGCCGGGCGACACGCTGTAACGCGGGTTCATTGCGGGAGCGCCGGGGCCATGCCTGGCGGCGCAGCCGACACGTCAGTGATCTGCCGGGCATGGCCCGGCACTACCGGAGAGCAGATGATGTCCAGCAGCCACACCCCATCCAACGTGCGCGCAGCGTGGGATCCGTTGCTGGTGGCGATTGTCGATTACGTCCGCGACGCCCGTATCGAATCACCGCTGGCGTTTCAGACCGCGCACCATTGCCTGCTCGACACCCTCGGTTGTGGCCTGGAAGCGTTGTCCTTCCCTGCCTGCCGCAAGCTGCTCGGACCCCTGGTGCCGGGCACCCTTGTGGCCAACGGAGCACGCGTGCCCGGCACGGACTTCGTGCTTGATCCCGTGCAGGCGGCGTTCAACCTCGGCACGATGGTGCGCTGGCTGGATTTCAACGACACCTGGCTGGCCGCCGAATGGGGACATCCTTCGGACAATCTCGGTGGCATCCTGGCGGTGGCGGACTGGCTCGGGCGCAACGCGCCGGCATCGGGGCTGCCCGTACCGACGATGCAGGATGTGTTGCTTGCGATGATCAAGGCGCACGAGATCCAGGGTGTGCTGGCGCTGCAGAACGCATTCAACCGGGTCGGCCTGGACCACGTGGTGCTGGTCAAGGTCGCTACCACCGCCGTGGTGGCGCAGCTGCTGGGGCTGGATCGCGAGCGCATGCTCAATGCGGTATCGCTGGCCTGGGTCGATGGCCAGGCGCTGCGCACCTATCGGCATGCGCCCAACACCGGTTCGCGCAAGAGCTGGGCGGCAGGTGATGCGACCAGTCGTGGGGTGCGCCTGGCGATGATCGCGGCCACCGGCGAGATGGGGTATCCGAGCGTGCTCAGTGCCCCGACCTGGGGCTTCGAGGCGGTATCGATGCATGGCCAGCGGTTGATCCAAGGACGTCCCTTCGGCAGCTACGTGATGGAGAACGTGCTGTTCAAGATCAGTTTCCCGGCCGAGTTCCACGGCCAGACGGCGGTGGAGGCGGCGATTGCCCTGCACCAGCAACTGCGCGCAACGGGACGACGGATCGACGACGTCGCGCACATCGCGATCCGCACCCAGGAAGCCTGCATCCGCATCATCGACAAGCAGGGCCCGCTGCATAACTCAGCCGACCGCGACCACTGCGTGCAGTACATGATTGCCATCGCGCTGCTGCACGGGCGGCTGGTGGCTGAAGACTACGAGGACGATGTGGCTGCCGATCCGCGCATCGATGCGTTGCGCGCGAAGATGACCTGTCATGAAGACCCGCAGCTCAGCGCCGACTACCTGGACCCGGATAAACGCAGCATCGCCAACGGCCTGAGCGTGCGTTTCAGCGATGGCACCGCCTTGCCGGAGGTGCTGGTCGAATACCCGCTGGGCCATGCGCGGCGGCGCGCGGAGGGCATTCCGCTGCTGGTGGACAAGTTCCGTCAACATTTGGCGCACCGCTTCCCGGGCACCCGGCAGCAGCGCATCCTGGCCGCTTCCCTGGACCTGGACGCGTTCGCGGCGATGGCAGTGACCGATTACGTGGATCTGTACCTGCCGGAATGAGGCGCGGGGCGCCTGCCGCCCATCGCGCCCACGATTGGCCGCAGAGGCGTGTCAGGGGGCGGCCGGCTCGTCCACCAGCGTACGCGTGTTGAACGACTGGATGGGCCGTGCATTGTGCGGATGGACGCGGCGCAGCGCATCAAGCTGGTCGCGGGACAGCTGCCGGGGCTCCAGCTCGATGTTCCAGAGCACGCCCTCCGAGCAGGGCGGGGTGGTCAGCGAACCGATGTAATGCACCACGCGCGAGTGCGTCGGCAGCAGCATCGCAGGATCGATCTTCTCCTTCAGCACGAGCGGATTGCCGACCTCGGCCAGTTCGCCGGGTATGCGATCAAACACTTCGGCCAGCGCATCGTCCGGTGCGCCGACATCGAAGAACACCGCCACCACCGCCGTTCGTCCGGACGCGCTGGAGTGCACCAGGTGCAGCTCCAGGTCATGCGCACGGCCATCCACGTGGTGCTCGCTGGGCGTATGCACATGGAACTGGGCAAGGGTGAAGCGCTCGCCGTCGAGCTCGATCGTGTTGCTGTCGCCCGGCAGCGGCGTGGCCTGCAGGGTGTGCCCGTTGTTGACCACCTCGAAGGTCGTGGCGGTGTAGCTGGTCTTCAGCCTGTGCTGTTGCCCATGCTGCACCGAACTGCTCCACAGATTGATGGGCGACTGCAGGTCGCCACTGCAGGCGGGAGCGAATGTGCTCCATTGCGCGGGCGAAACGATGCGCTCATAGCCCCAGTGCGGGACCGTATCGGCGGCCATCGCCAGGGGAGCGGCAAGGGATAGGGCGGCGGCAAGCAGGCCGGCGCGCCGGCGTGGCGTGGAAGCGGTGGAAGTCATGCGCGTTTCCGGGGGCGAAGGGACGGGGCTGCCGCACCGGCGCGGCGGCCCGGGATGGTCCGGCCCTGTCGCGCGCACCGCCGCAGCGTCGGCATGAGCGCATGGTCCGCCTTACGCCTTCCGCAACGATATCGTTCGGGTCTTATATCTGGCCCGCATGCACTCATGCCACTGCTGGCCCGTGATGCCATGACGCGGTGGGGCAACGGCCGCCGGCCATCGCCCCCGTGTCCCGGTGCTAGCCGATCCAGCCGTCCAGCAGGTCGGCAAACTCGTCGGCATGTTCTTCTTCCTGGGCCAGGATCTCTTCCAGGATGCGCTTGGTGGTGGTGTCCTTGTCGCCGATGAAGTTGATCATCTCGCGGTAGCTGTCGATGGCGATCCGCTCGGCGATCAGGTTTTCACGGACCATGTCGCGCAGGTCGCTGCCTTCCTTGTATTCGGCATGCGAGCGGGCGCTGAGCGTGTCCGGGTTGAGATCGGGCTCGCCGCCCAACTGTACGATGCGTTCGGCCAGCTTGCCGGCATGCGCCTGTTCCTGCTGGGCGTGTTCCAGGAATTCCGCCTTCACCGCATCGGCCAGCATGCCTTTGGCCATGAAGTAATGGCGGTAATAGCGCAGCACACACACATATTCGGTGGCCAGCGCATCGTTGAGAAGATGGATGACGGCCTGGCGGTCGGCGTTGTAGGTCTCGGTGATCGCGCCGTCCTCGATGTTCCGGCGGGCGTTGTCCCGAAGGGTCTGGCGGTCGCTGATGCCCGGGGGATGGGCGGGGTGGTGCTTGGCTGGCTTTGACATGGCTGGCCGTTTCTCCAGGTGGGGCCGGGCCCTGCCCGGCAGTGGGTGTTCAGGCAGGCAGCTGTTCCAGCACGTGTTCGGCCGATGACACCTCGAACTGGCCGGGTGCTTCGATCCAGGCGGCACGCACGATGCCGTCGTCCACGAACAGCGCGAAGCGCCGCGACCGCATGCCCATGCCGGATGCGCTGGCATCCAGGCCGAGCCCCAGCGCACGCGTGAAGTCGCCATTGCCATCGGACAGCATCTGCAGCCCTTCGGGCACCTGCTGGCTGTCGGCCCAGGCCTTCATCACGAAGGGGTCGTTCACGGCCATGCAGTAGACCTCCACGCCGCGTTGCCGGAAGGCATCGAAACGTTCCACGAAACCGGGCAGGTGGCGTGCCGAGCAGGTCGGCGTGAACGCACCGGGTACGGCAAACAACACCACGCGGCGTCCTTCGAACAAGGCCTGGGTGTCCAGGGTTTCGATGCCATCGCGGATGCGCTTGAGGGTGACTTCGGGCAGGCGGTCGCCGACGGTGATGCTCATGGAAGCTCCTTTCAGAAGGACAGGGTAGGCATAGGGATGGGACGTTCGCGTCAAGGTATTGGAAAACCGGGTTGCCGGCCGCATCACGCACCCGGACAGGGGCCCAGCATGCGCTCTGGCGGCGCGGGACACATTGCGCTGGATCATCCGCCATGCGCGGATGAAAGGCGGGCTGGCGCTAGAATGGCAACGGGCCGGCGCCCGTGGCGCTGTCTCTATACACAACACCGAGCC
>JAEZCF010000168.1 GCA_023430045.1 Pseudomonadota bacterium
CTTCGGCTCGGACAGGTCAGCAACTCCAGCAACTCCAGGCCGTGCCCCTATCTGTCGTGATCTTCTGCGCGTGGCCAGATATTGCCAAGTTACGGGTCGCGCGTGGCACTTGGATCGCAATACAGCGAGCTTGGCGCGATCTGCGTGTAGCGTTTAAGCGATTGCCAAACGCGGTGGCCAGTGACGACGGCAACACGTGAAGGCGTGATGCAGATGGCAAAAGGATCCAGCCGATGAGCATCTTGAACGTCTTGCTCCGCCCTGATCGCCTTCTGGTCGCGGTGGACACCCTCGCCGAGGACGCCCGCACAGGCGTCCCCTCAGCAGGCGCGAAAGTCTTGCTGGTGCCGCAGCACAACCTGCTGCTGGCCACGCGCGGGTCTGCTCAGTTCTCCCTGCAGATGTATCAGATCCTTCTCCAGGCTAGCTACCGGGCCACGTTCCAGATAGAGCAGGCCATGGCCGAGCTGGGCGCTGCCATCGATCAGCAATGGCCGTCGTACGAAGCCGCCGCTGCAGCATCCGGAATAGAGTTGTCGGCTTTAGGGGCGGAACTGGTGCTAAGCGGCTGGTCGCCCACGCAAGGGCGCATGGTCGCCACGGCGTACGTCAAGCACACGTCGTCTCGGCCGGCGATCACTCAGCCACTCGAGGGAGGCTTGGCATCCCCTGGCGAACCCCTGAAGGGCAGGGCCGATAGCTTCGATCCGGCCGACCTCATCGAGGCGGCACGACTGCAGGCCACGTATCTGAATGCTCAGGTCGGCAGGATTGTCGCCAGTGGCCGACTCCTGGCAGCCGACCTCACGGTCGGGAGAGCGACGCTGTCCGAACTGGGCACCATCTGAAAGCTCACTCGCGGCGCTCCGCGGCGCCGTTGATCTGCCTCGTCATCGTCGCCATCGCCTGCTGGAACGCGGCCGGGAAAAGGGGGCTCTGTGCCTCGTCGGTGGCATGCTCGTCTGCCAGCTCGGGCAGCACATGGGCCCATAGGTCGTCCAACGCCTTGGGATCGGGATGCGTCGCTACAATGGCGTGCAAGCCGTCCTCGAGTGCCTTGACGTAGGCCCGCCCAGCCTGGAGTTCCAATTCACATCTTTCGAGCCGGCTCAGGATCTCTTCGGCAGGCGTGGGTTCCATGGTCACGCCTCTGTATGGAAGTCACAGGATAAGGCAGGGGCCGGAGCGCTCATGCATGTCTCGGCCGCTGGGACTGGCGGGCCGTACCCTGCGCGGCATGAGCAAGCGCAGCCCAGCCCTGACCCCAATGCCCGATGACTTCTACTGGGAGCCGCGCTGTCACCTGGATACCTTGCCCACGGGACTGTTTCTGGATGGCGTCCAGGTTGCCGCGCTGCACGAGCGCGTTGACGACGGCAGCTGGTTCGCTCGCCTGAGTCCCTACGCTGCTTTGTGGTCGCCGGAGGTGACACGGAACTGCACGTCGTTCGAGGCCGGCCGGCGTGGGGCAGAAATGTGGGCGCTGCGCCACGAGGCGGTGCTGCGGGCCAAGGTAGCCGAGGTGAAAGAACGCTACCAACGGAGCCAGCATCCGGCAGTGAGCCCTTCAGCGTTTCGGTCCGCTGCTGATTGATCAGAGATGCTTGGCCAAGATTCAGCGGGGCTACGTCCAGAAAACTTGACATAACCCATCCGCAAATCAACGGTTTGCAGGGCTGCGGTCCGGAAATGGAAACAATCTATGTAATTGATCTATCTGCACAGTGAGGCAGACTTTTAATCTTTTGGCCGATGGTTCGAATTCATCACGGCCCACCATTGCAGCAAGGGGTTCCAGTCCGTTTCATCCGCTCCGCACAATGTCCGCTGCTCCGCAACCCAGCGGATTGGGGCAAGGTATCCTGCGACTGCGCTCGCCGCGTCCTGTCTCATCGCGACCTGACATGACACAGGCGTATGGTCAAGCCTGGACCGATGAGGGAACGCAGATGGCGAAGCACGAGCGACAGGACACGTCTGAAACGCGATGGTTGAGTTTCCGGCTCCGTAATGGCCAGTCCATAGGCCGCGAAAAGCTTCAGGCAGGCTGGGCCGCAGCGGCAGCGGTGCCGGGAATAACCGTGAAACGTGAGGACCTGGACATGGGCAGCCCGGTCTATGCGCTGTATGGTCCAAGCAGCCTCAGCGCACCGCAGGCCGCAGAGATGCGCATGCGCAAATTTCTCATGGACGAAGGCTACATCTTCACGATGGGTACCCTGGGCGCTCGTTGAAGGACGGCCGGATGAGATGGTGCAAGCGGCGCGCGTATCGGCGTCCCGCGTCACCATCGACGTTGAAACGGTGCCGGGCCGTATGCCGTGAATGCAGCAGAGAACATCACCTACAACATGGCGGGTGGTTTCTTTCTGTCTGCCGTCTCGCGAAGCGGAAAAGATGACGTCGCAGGCGATGCTGTAGGCGGCACGCATCGTCTGAGCTGGTGATGCGGGCGGTGCGCCCGCAGCCGGGTCATCTTTCCGCCGGGAGATCAAAATGAAACGTGTACTTCCGTCCTGCCTGATGATTGCTGTGCTGGGATCCGTCATCGCGGCGCCAGCCATGGCGCAGGTCAAATATTCCTGTTCCACGCCGGTGGATCTGGTGCTTCGGTCCACAGCTGTGGTGGAACTGGTGGATGACGGCGGCATCCCTGGCACGACGCTCGGCGGAACGCAGTTCGGTGCTGACGTCGTGCTGACGAACTGCAGCGCCTCGCAGCTTGCCGACATGCACCTGTGGACGACCGGCAAGCCGGTACTGAATCCGGGGCAGGCGTCGGGCGTCTACGCGACGGGCGTGCCGGGGGTCGGCGTTTCCATCCGGCTTTCCAATCTCGAGCGCATCGGTTGGGCGCACGCCACTCTTGATGCCCGGAAGCAGCCACTGGGATACAAGGAGTTGAACAACCGGGAAACATTGCCCGTCAAGCTGTCATATACCTTGACCTTCGTAAAGACGGGAGATATTCCGGAAGGCCACCACGTGGGCACGCCGCAGGAGGTCGGTGTGGTGGAGGGTGGAAGATTGCAGGGTGACGTTCAGATGACCACGAAAATCTTGTTGCCGATGACACGCTTCAACGTGAGCCGAAAGTCAGCGAACCCGCTCTGACAGAGGTTAGACACCGCTGTCGGTGGTGCAGGGCGCTTCTCCATGGTCAAGCATCCGGAGGCAGCGCCCTGACCTGTCGCAACGGTCTTTCAGACAAGATGGCGTTTGAACCAGGCCACTGTGCGGTCCCAGGCGAGCTTCGCGGCCGCTTCGTCGTAACGAGGAGTGGAGTCGTTGTGGAAGCCGTGGAACGTCCCCGGGTACACATGGGCCTCGTAGCGTGTGCCCGCTTTCTTCAAGGCGGCCTCGTAGGCCGGCCAGGTCGCATTGACGTTGTCGTCCTTCTCGGCGAAATGCAGCAGCAGCGGCGCCTTGATGCGCGGCACGTCTTCCGGCCTGGCCTGGCGGCCATAGAACGGCACGGCTGCGTCCAGTTCCGGATAGGCAACCGCAGCCGCATTGGACACGCCGCCGCCATAGCAGAAGCCGGTGATACCGACCTTGCCATTACCCTGTTCCGATGCGCGCAGATATTCGATGGCCGCGAAGAAGTCATTCATCAACTTCTCCGGATCCACCGTCTGCTGCAACGCGCGGCCGCGCTCGTCATTCCCAGGGTAGCCGCCGACCGAACTCAGGCCGTCCGGCGCCAATGCCAGAAAGCCGGCTTTCGCCACGCGCCGGGCCACATCCTCGATGTAGGGATTGAGCCCCCGATTTTCATGGACGACTACAACCGCTGGCAGTTTCCCGGATGCCTTGGCCGGACGCACCAGATACCCGCGGACCTGTCCATGGCCCTGTGGAGAGGGATACTGGATGTACTCGGCCACGATATCCGGGTCGGTGAAGGACACCTGCTGTGCCAAGGCGTAATCCGGGCTCAGCGATGCGAGCAGGGTGGCGGCGCCCACCCCGGCGACCGCGAAGGCGGCGGCCCGGTCCAGGAAATCGCGGCGGCTCAGGCGGCCGTGGACGTAGCCGTCGTACAGTTCAAGCAGGTCGGGATGGAAATCCTTCGCGGTCAGTCGATTCATGCGCTCAGCCTCGGCAGGAACGGTGAGCCGGACTGTAGCAGGCGCGGATGCGCGCGGTGTTCAGGCGGCCTGTGGGGAATCGTAGGCCATGCCGTCACTGGCGTGCCGGAAACACAGGCGTATGGCGTCCAGCAGTTCGCTCATCGAATAGGGCTTGGGCAGGAAGTGAATTCCACCCTGCAGCTGCGGCAGCACCCGGTGCTGGCACATGCCGGACGTGACCAGGATGGGCAGGTGCGGGAAGGCGGCACGCACGCGGTTGGCGGTTTCGATGCCGCTGATCCCGCCGAGGTTGACGTCGGTGAACAGCATGTCAAAGCGCTCGCCGGCGTTGAGCATACCCAGCGCGGCTTCGGCCGAGCTTACGCCGACAACGTCGCAGGCCTGGCTTTCCAGGGTAAGGCGACTGAGTTCGAGGGTTTCCTCGGAATCTTCGATGAGCAGCACGCGAGGCTGCACATTCTGCTTGGACAACAACATGACGCAACGACTCCGGACAGTGGCGAACGGTGCCGCCGGATGCTGGCGCATTCCAGCGGCGCGCAAGTATGCGCGGCCGCGCAGTGAGGTCTGCGTGCAGGAAGCGGGAAAGCGCCGTTACACGCGGCTGCGGGCGCGTGACCGGGAGGGTGCGAAATGCCATGTCAACAGGAGCGCCAGCGCGGCTGTGCGTCCTTGTGGCAGCAATGCGCGCACTATCTGGTGGGTGTGGGGTGTGGGG
>JAEZCF010000036.1 GCA_023430045.1 Pseudomonadota bacterium
CAGCTGGGCCTGCGAGGCGGCCCAGCGGGACTCGGCGCTGGCGAACATTGCTTCGGACGCCAGTACGTCCATGAAGTCGATGCGGCCGAAGGTGAAAAGTGCGGTGGCCTGCCGGGCGGCGGCAGCCGCATCATCCCTGGCCTGTTCCAGGCTGTGGGCACGGTCGATTTCCTGGGCATACGTTGACAGAGCCGTTTCCACCTCCATCACGGCCCGGAGCACGGTGCCATCGAACCGGGCGAGGGCGGCTGCCGCATCGGCATCGGCCTGGGCGATGCGTGCCCTGGCCACGGTGCGGTCGGGAATGCGCCATGCAATCAGTGGCCCGATGCTGCCACCGAAGGCCGGTGCCGCGTGCGGCCCGGCCAGGCCCAACGAAGCACCCAGTGATATCTGTGGGTACAGGTCAGCCTCGGCTACGCCGATCAGGGCATTGGCCGCGACCACCTGTCGCTCTGCCTGGCGCACATCCGGGCGCCTTCGCAGCAGCTGTGCGCCATCGCCGACGGGCAACGGCAGGCCCAGTTGCGGTGGGCGTTCGCAGGCCACCGTAACCGGACGGTCTGCGGCGGTCCGCCCGAGCAGTGCGGCGATCTCAAAAAGCGCCGCCTGCCGCTGAGCGGTCAATGCGGGGAGCAGCGCCTGGCTTTCCATGACGGCTGCACGCGCTCGGGTCACATCGAAATCCGTGCCACGCCCTGCGTACGCCAGGGATTCGGTGACGCGCAGCGTGTCCCGCTGGACCTCCACGACGCGTTGTGCGGCCGCGATGCTGCGGCTGGATGCGCAGACCGCCAGATACGCGCGGCTCATCGCTGCCGCGACCAGCACCCGCACCTGATCGCGCGCGGCCTCGGCCGCCGCCTGCTCCGCGGCGGCGGCATCTATGCCATGACGGATTCTTCCGCCCACATCCAATGTGTAGGACACCCCAAACCCCAGGGCATAGCTGAGATCGCGCGGGATGTCCTGGGTAAATCCGCCACGTGCGGCGGCGCTGGCCGAGGCCGATACCGTGGTCGCAGGGCGTCGTCCCGCCTGCGCTTCCTGCAGCATGGCGGCGGCACGCGCCAGGTTGGCCTGGGCGACGCGGACATCGCTGTTTTCCTTCAAGGCCGTCTCCACCAGCCCATTCAATGCCGGGTCGTCATACAGCCGCCACCAGCCGGGAGGCAGTGCGTCAGGGCTGAACAATGCACCGTCAGCCGTGCCGAGGACGGCTATCGACGTGTCCAGCCGCGCGCTGTGCTGAGTCTGCGGACGCGTGGCGACGCTCATGCATCCGGACAGCATCGCGATTGCCGCCAGCACGCATGCCGGCCGTACGGACGAGGCGGTCATCGGCAATCGCCCGGCTGGCTGGAGTGGATGGTGATGGTGGCGGTACGGCCCGCGATGAGCAGCGCGTCGCGGGCGATGTCGTCCACATGGATCCGTACCGGGATGCGCTGCGCCAGCCGCACCCAGGAAAAGGTCGGCTGCACCGCGGGCAGAAGATTATGGGAATCGGCACGTTGATCATCGGCGATACCCGCAGCGATGCTGTCGACGTGCCCGGCAAGATCGCCCCGCGCGCCGAGCAGGCGGATGGTCGCTCTGTCGCCCGGGCGGATGCAGGCGAGTTTGGTCTCTTCGAAATAGCCTTCCACGCGCAGGCTCTGCGCAGCGATGAGCGCCATCGCCTGCGCACCGGGCGCGAGATGGTCGCCGGGATGAAGGTCCAGGTTGACGATCGTGCCATCCACGGTGGCATGCACCTCGGTGCGCTGCAGATTGAGTTCGGCCACGCCCTGTGCCGCTCGTGCCTGGTGAAGATCGGCGAGCGCGGTGCTGACGGCTGCCTGGTTTCGTTCGCGCGTCTCCGTGGCCACCAGACGACCCAGCGCGATGTCGCGCGCCGCTTCCTTGCGAGCCAACGCCAGCGTGGCCTGTGCGCTTTCGATGGCCGCCACGGACTTCTCCACATCAGCGGCATAGCGCGGCCGGTCAAGCACGAAAAGCAGATCGCCCCTGCGTACCTTCTGGTTGTCGTGGACCTGCACCTGGGTGACCAGTCCGCCGATATCGGACGCAACCCGGATCACATCGGCGCGGACATGCCCATCGCGCGTCCAGGGACGCGACTGGTGTTGATTCCACAGGACGATGGCTACCACGCAGGCAGCCGAAAAGATGAGGGCGGTAAGCGCCCAGCGTACTGCGACCTGAAGCAGGGGGGTCATGGAGTTTGTCCGATACAGTTGGCCAGCGCGACGATGGCACCGAGCCAGAGGATGAAAAGGGAGATGTCCACCAGCATGCGGTGCGCCACATGGCGATAAGCGCCCAGCAAGGAGAGCAGCCGCGCGGTGAGCGCCGTAGCCGCCACGGCGGGGATCGCCAGGACGAGCACGGCGGGAAGCAGTACGCCGTCGATGGAAAACTCTGCGAACACGGCTTACTCCTTCCCGCCCAGCGAGCGTGCACACACATCGCGGCGCAACCGTGCCAAGACAGGCAGCGTGCTGGCCGCAGGCATGCAGGAGTACGCCGCCACGGCGCGACGCGCCTTGTCGAGGGCATCCAGCAGGACGGTTTCCGACGCTTCGCCGGTATCGCGCCTGCGCCGGTAGTTCGCCGACAGCGCCCCCAGCAGGGTGTCCAGGCGGCGCACAGCTTCGGGATCCGTACACCGCCGACCCATATCGCGCAGCAGCGCTGCAGCTTCTGCGCTGCGCACGTCGGCCAGCGCGACACGCAGCAGATGGTGCCCATCGGGATGGCCGGCCAGTCGTGCCGCAAGCATTCCCACGCGGTCCAGCATCCGGCTTCTGCAGGCATCGAGGTCGTGGATGCGGCCACTGCACAGCTTCGCGGCATCACCGGCAATGGCCCGCAGCAGACGTCCGCGGCTGTGCCGCACCCCGATGGTCTGGAACAGGGCAACGCTTGCCAGCGTCATCGCCACCCCGACCACAAGTGCGACGCTGTCGTTGATGGATGAAAGTACGTCGGTCGCATTGGTCGTACCCAGACCGGCAATGATGGGGAAGCAGAGCAACACCGCCAGTGCCACGAACGCAGTCGCCGGCCTTGCGAGCAGGCAGCCGAACAGCATCAGGGCAGGAGCGAGCACGGCTGCCAGAACCAGAAAATCCGTTGTCCTGGGCAACACCACAACGCCGTAGAACAGACCGACCGCGACGCCGAGCACGGAGCCGATCAGATAGCGCCATACACTGGCTTCGGGCGCCTCGCCCATGCCGGCCAGCGCACACAGCGCTCCCATCACCGACACCGCCGTGGCGCCGTGCGTCCAGCCCGTCTGTATCCACAACAGGCAGGCAAGCGTCAGCCCGACTACCAGACCCGACGCGCTGCGTGCGGCCAACCAATGATCACGATGAAGCACGTGGCCACGCACACGCCACGGAGACTCTGGCAGCGTTCGGTTCCAGCCCGCACGCGCGTCGCGCAGGCGGGATTCCAGCACGCGACAGTCGCCGTGGGCGCTGATCAGTTCCGCAAGATCGGCGCGCACGATCTGCTCGTCCAGCGATTCCCAGCCTGTACCGCCGACGGCCGATGGCTCCGACGTCAGCTCCACCCGCAGCGCGGCGGCCTGCGCGGCACTGTGCGGTCCCGCAGGCGCCGATAGGAGGGCATGGACCTTTTCCATGGATGCGGCCAGTTGCGGTGTCAGCGCCACCTTGGCCCGATGCCGCTCCATCAGTGCTTCTTCCAGCCCGCTGGAATGGATGATCAGGCTGGAAAGGCGGTCATGAAGCGCGCGCAGGACCTCTTTCTTCGCGGAGCCGGCCGCGGCGTCGAAGGGCAGATGGACCGCCATCTGATGCAGTTCGAGAAGGGCGGCGGCCGCACGTGCGCGGTCCGCGGCCAATACCACCGGGCGCGCCTCGCCCAGCATGTCCAGGGTCCACCGCTCGGTGTCCTTCACCAGGGTGCGGACGCGGGCCTGCACGCGCCCGCTGACGGTACGCGGCAGGATCAGCGCGTGCACCAGGCTCGCGCATGCGACCCCGATCATGATCTCCTGCAGCCGGGTCGCGGCGATAGCGAACACATCCGCCGGTGCGGATACGGCGGGATAGCCGATGAGGCTGGCCGTGTAGCCGGCCAGCAGGAACGCATACGAACGCGGGGTACGGTCGAGCAGCGCGAGGTACAGGCAGAAGCCGATCCAGACGGCAAGCGCGATGCTCAGCACCATCGGTTCGTTGGCGAACGTGGGCACCAGTGCCACGGTGGCGATGCCGCCGACGAACGTGCCAAGCAGGCGGAACATGCCTCGACTCATGGAGGCACCGGACAGGGGCTGGGAAACGATGTAGACCGTCCCTATCGCCCAGAACGGTCGCGTCAACCCGAGGCGAAAAGCGAAATACAGGGCAAGCAGCGACGCGATGAGGCACTTGACCGCGAAGAGGCAGGCTTCGGCGTCCGCACGTGCGGGCGCTGCCCCTGCTTTCATGAAAGAACAGAGCTGCTGACGTTGTCTTCGGCACGGCAGCCACGCCCGGGACGGCAAACAGGAATGGGACGCGTTGAGATTCATGCCAACAGAGTAGAGACCGGGGCGGTGTGTGGATTTTGATATCCTGTCTTCATATCGCTAAATCCTGCCACGATGCCCGACAGCCACGACCCGCTTGCAATGCCCGATGCCACCGATCGGCCGGCAGTAGCCGCGCGCCTGCACGTTGCCGCCCATGCCGAGGAGGTTCCAATGCACCGGCACCGCAAGGGCCAACTGGTGCTGGCCCTGCATGGCGCGGTGACGTGCCAGGTGGCCGATGCGCTGTGGATCGTGCCGCCGCAATGCGGTGCGTGGATTCCCGGCGACATAGCGCATAGCAACAAGGCTACCGCCAATGCCCGTCTGTGCTACCTGTTCGTGGAGCCCGGCCGTGCGCCGCTGCCGGCGACGTGCTGCACGCTGTCGATCTCGCCGCTGGTAAGGGAGATGATCCTCCGGCTGGCCGATGCCGGGCTGGAGTATCCGCGCGGCGGACACATGGAACATCTGGCGCAGGTCCTGCTGGACGAGCTTTCCGAGATGCCCCAGGAGCTGCTGAGCGTGCCCGTTTCGGATCACCCGAAGATCCGGCGCCTGGCCGAGCAGCTGCATCGTCATCCCGCGGACCGCAGTACGCTGGCGGAATGGGCCGTGCGGCTGGCGGTCAGCGAGCGCTCGCTGTCACGGCTGGTGCGCGAGGAAACCGGGCTGACCTTCGGGCGCTGGCGCCAGCAGTTGCATCTGCTGCTGGCCATCCGCGAACTCGCCGCCGGGACCTCCGTGCAGCGCGTTGCCGAGCATCTGGGCTATGAGTCGGTTACGGCGTTCATCACCATGTTCAAGAAAGCGCTGGGTAAGACTCCGGCGCGGTATTTCGCCGAGCTGGCCAAAGGCGATTCGGCGTCTTTCCGGCAGGGGGTGGCGAGCGGACGGCTGGAAAGCGATCAGGGATGAGGAGTGGGGGGGGCAGCCCTGGCATATCGCCGGACGTTGTGGTGGTTGTCGAGGCCCGGATGCCCAGCCGATCCAACCAGTTGTCTACGGGGTCGCCTGGAAAGATCCAGCGTCCATGTCAGCTCGCCGGTACAGCATGAATTGTTGCGATCCTTGGCTGGCAGATGACAAGATTCATTCAGCCAACGACAAGGAATGCACATGGCGGAATCATCAACGCCGTTGACCGTGGCGGAAGTGGCGGGGTGGGGCTCAGCGCTGCTGTCATTCGGGATGGTCCAGGGTGCGCTTTATCTGAAAGGTTTCTGGGGACGATTTGGGCTGGATCCGTTTCAGTTCGCTGGCGTTGCGGAGTTGGCACTGATTGGCCTGACCGCCATGGGCCTCACGCTTGGGTTGATGGCAGCGGCTGCGCTGATTGCCAGCTGTATCGATGCTGGCGAGAGTCCTTCGCGGCGAAGACGCGTGGCGGGACTGTTGTCTGGAGCATGCTTCGCGGTGGGATTTGTTTATCTCGTGTGGGTGTCAGGGGCTTGGCCGCTGGTGATCGCCGCATTGGTGACCATTGCATTGATCGTGATGATCCGGCTGTCACCGGTGGCGCCCCGGGCCGTCAAGGATTCACCCTGGTTGCCCTATGGCGCGCTGGCCATCGTGTACGTCTCATTCGCTTCCGCGTATCTGGGGCACGAGCGAGCCAAATCAATAATGGTGGGAGCGCGCGAACGGACCGCGCGTGTGGTTCTGGCTGGCGGGGAGGAGCGCATGCTGGTGCTTGTTGGCAGGCTGGGAGATACGTATGTGTTCTGGAACAAGCAGCAGGCGGAGGCGGTTCTGATTCCTCGTGAGGAGGTCAAGGCAGTTGCGGTTTCGGTCAAGGCAGTGGATGCGGGATGAGCGAACGACCTGTATGTCACGCGCCTGGGCGAACCGCCGACAACCGTGGAAGTCGAGCGTGTCGTCTACGCCAGTGAGAGAGGCGGCGCGCAGCGGTGGATAGCTTCGGGATTTTCGCCCATTATTGTCTGAGGCCAGTGATGCAATGGGTGGTGCATGGCAGTGACTGAAAAGCACATCCTGATCTGCGGCATGAGCGTGGCGACAGCGCTCCTTTTCACGGCGTCGACCGCTTTTTCAAAACCGTCCGCCGAAGCGGTGTTCGATGAATGGCTCGCAGCGTTCAACAGCAACGACGTGAACGACCTTCGCGCGTTCAATGAACGCCACTTTGCAGACGCGGACCACAGCCTGGACTACCTGCTCGATAACCGCGAAGAAACCGGCGGGCTGGACGTAGTCCAGGTTGAGCGCAATGACAGCGCGGTCTTTTCGGCAATGACGAAGGAGCGACATTTTCCGGCTTACCGACGGATCACGGTTGCGTTTGACAAGGCAGGCGGCACGACGCTCGATGAAGTCAAGCAGGAACCGCAGCCGATGCCGCAGATCAAGGCGCTGGAGGCACTGGACGCCTTTGCCGAACGCCTTGCGGAAGCGGATCGCTTTTCCGGCGCTCTGGTAATCGAGCAGAACGGAAAGCGATTGTACGGCAAGGCATTTGGCCTGGCCGATCGCGAGAGCAGCGTGTCGGCGCGCCTGGACACCCCATTCCTCTTCGCCTCCCAGGGCAAGATGTTCACTGCAGTCGCGGTGCTGCAGTTGATCCACGAAGGCAAGCTGGGTTTCGACGATCCCATCGGAATGCACTTGACGGACTATCCGAACAAGGACATGGCGAAGGTTACTGTCCGGCACTTGCTCTCACATCAGGGCGGGACGGGGGATATCGGTGTGCTGCAGCCGGAGGAGGCGAGCAATCGTGCATGGGTCCGGACCATCGACGATCTCATCAAACTCAACGGGGACCGGGGGCCATCCTTTTTGCCGGGCTCTGCGTTCGAGTACTCAAACTATGGCTTCGTGCTGCTCGGAGCGTTGGTGGAAAAGGTAAGCGGGAAAAGCTACTACGCATACGTTGACGAGCACATCTTTCATCCCGCCGGAATGACCGCAACACACTTTCCGGACCTTGAGCACATGGCCGGCGTCGCTCGTGGTTACACTCAGGATCCCGGTGGAAAACTGGTACCCAGCACCAATCTGCTGCCGTGGCGGGGATCGCCAGCCGGCGGCGGCGTTACTACCGTCGATGATCTGGCCCGGTTCGCAGACGCCCTCAAGGCAGGCATTCTGATCCCGCTCCCGATGTTGAACGAGGCCATCAAGCAGCAGACAGAATGGTATGGCTATGGTTTCGTCTCATCCGGTCCTGCGGAATTCCCCCACTGGGGCCACGGCGGCGGAGCGGCCGGCAACAGTGCGGCCTTGTCGATTTACCCGTCAAATGAGATGACGATGGCGTGCCTGAGCAACCGGGATCCTCCAGTCTGCGACCGACTGCTTATCAACCTGCATTGGCATCTTTCTCCGCCACCGGCATCGGCAGTAACTGGCCCCGAGCAGGGACCGAGTGGCGGCGCGGCGGATTAGGGTACTTCCGTTATTACGGACACTTACAAGAAGGCCTATCGAGACTCTGACGAGTGTTCATGTGCAAGCGTAGTCGGCACAGGAACGTCCCGAGACGAAGAATTGATCCGGCTCAAGCGCGCGTTGTCGCGGGTGAAGGAAGTATCAGATGATCGAGCGTTGCCGCGATGAGTTTCCCATTCACGACCAGTTGGGCGGGCAGCCGACCATGGGTCGGCTCTACCACGGGGCCGGGCTGGGTGGCCTCAGCGGACCGGGCACTCCAGTGCGTTGCGCACCGACTGGGCCAGATCGCTGCGGGTGAACGGCTTGGCCAGCAGGCCGGCCGCGCGTCCCTGGCCGACGGCGGCATCGTGGTCGCGCGGATAGCCGGACGTGAACAGCACGGCGACATCGGGCCAGCGGCTGCGCACCTCGCGCGCCAGCTCCCAGCCTGATACGCCGGGCATCACGATGTCCGAGAACAGCAGGTCGACGCGGGTGTCAGGCCGTTCCAGCAGGCGCAGCGCCGATGCCCCGTCATGGGCTTCCAGGACGCGGTAGCCGAGCAGGCGCAGCGCCTCAACGGTATGGGCACGGACATCGTCGTTGTCCTCCGCCACCAGGATGGTTTCCTCGCGGGACTCGTAACCCACCACGCCGGGCAGCGGCTCCTCCGTTCCGCTGGGCAGGGGCAGCTGCGAGCGCGGGAACATCATGGTGATGCTGGTCCCGACGCCTTCTTCTGAATCGATCAGTACATGCCCGCCGGACTGCTTGACGAAGCCATGCACCATGGACAGGCCCAGCCCGGTGCCGCGACCGACCTGCTTGGTGGTGAAGAAGGGTTCGAACACGCGTGCCAACGTGTCCGCGTCCATTCCGTGGCCGGTGTCGCGCACGCGCAGCATCACGTATTCGCCGGGTTGGGCATCCGGGAACAGCGCAGCGTAGTCATGGTCCAGGTGGCTGTTGTCCACCTCGATGACCAGGCTGCCTCCCTGCGGCATGGCGTCGCGCGCGTTGACGGCCAGGTTCAGCACCGAGGCCTCCAGCTGGCTGACGTCGATCTCGACGCACCAGATGTCTTCGGCGACGCGGATATCCAGCTGCACCAGCTCGCCGAGCGCCCGCTGCAGCATGTCATGCATGTCCAGCAGGCGGTCGTTGAGGTTTGCCGCCTGGCTGCGCAGCGGTTGCCTGCGGGCAAACGCCAGCAGGCGCTGGGTCAGGCTGGCGGCGCGGCCCACACCCTTCAGGGCGTTGTCCAGGGCACGGCTGGCCATGGCCCCCGGCTCGCCCGCGCGTTCGCTCAGCAGCATGGCGTGCTCTACGTTGCCGGAGATCACTGTCAGGATATTGTTGAAATCGTGGGCAATGCCGCCGGTAAGCTGGCCGACGGCTTCGATCTTCTGGGCCTGGCGCAATGCATGCTCGGCCTGCAGGCGGGCGGTGGTTTCCACCGCCTCGGACACCACGGCGGTGACCGCGCCTTCGGCATCCAGCAGGGGGCGGATTGAAAAATCAAAGCTGCGCCTGCCGGTAGGCAGTTCCAGTTCCAGTGCATGCAGCGAGCTGTGGCCCTGCGCGGCCTCGGCCACCGCCTGGTCCACGCTCGAACCGACGTCATCGGTGGTGGCGAACCAGGGGGAATCCCCGAAGCGCTGGCCCACGACATCCTGCTTGGATGCGAGCACCGCAGACAGCGAAGCCACGTTGGCGTCGACGACGTGGCCGTGCAGATCCAACAGCACCTGATGCTGGAAACTGGATTCGAAGATCGCCTGCAGGCGGCGCTGGCTTGCTTCCAGTTCGGCGGTGCGCGCCTGCACCTGCCGCTCCAGCACCTGATTGTCCTCACGCAGTGCGAACTCGGCACGCCGGAGCTGGGATACGTCGCTGCCCAGGCAGATGTAGCCAACCACGGCACCGTCGGTACCGCGCTCCGGCACGCAATCCATCTGCACGAATCGTGACGTTCCGCTGCGGTGGGACAGCTCGACCTGGAAGCTTGTGCGTTCTCCCTGCAGCACGCGCTCCAGGCTGGGCAGGGCATTTTCGAATGCGGAAATGCCACTGACTTCCCGCGCGGTGCGGCCCAGCAGCTCGGCCAGGCTCACGCCATGCCAATCGAGAAAGGCCTTGTTGGCAAAGCGGTAGCGGTGGTCAGTGTCCAGCTGGGCGATCAGCGCAGGAACGGCATCGGTGACCTGCTGCAGCTGCGCCTGGCTGTCGCTCAGTGCGGCCTGGGCCTGGACGAGCTGGGTGCGTTCGCGCGCCTCCTGACGTGCACGGCGGATCGCATCGGGCAGACGCTGCAGGCGCTGCTTGACCACATAGTCGCGCGCGCCGCGGGTCAGCGCCTGCACCGCCAGTTCTTCGGTCAGCGTTCCGGACACGAAGATGAAGGGCGTCTGCGGAACCCGCTCGCGCGCCAGCGCGAGGGCGGCGTCGCCGTCGAAGCCGGGAAGCACATGGTCGGCGAGGATGACGTCGAACGTCCGGTTCTCGATCGCCTCGATGAAGGCGTTACGGCTCCACAGGCGTTCGGCCTCGAAGTCCAGGCCTGCGCGCTGCAGCTGTGCCGTGATCAGCTCCGCATCAAGCGCGCTGTCTTCCAGCATGAGGATGCGCAGCCGTTCGCCAAGGCGTGACACATCACGCATCGCGCTTGCCTGAGCCATTGGCCCGATGCGGCGGCGGTTGGTTGGTGATGCCCCAGAACATGCCCAGCCCCTGGATGGCCTCGAAGAATTCCTTGAAATCCACCGGCTTGACCACGAACGCATTCACGCCGAGTTCGTAACTGCGCAACAGGTCCTGCTCTTCGCGCGAAGAGGTCAGCATCACGATCGGCGTACTGCTCAGGGAAGCGTCGCCGCGAACCTGCTCCAGCACTTCCAGGCCATTGACCTTGGGCAGTTTCAGGTCGAGCAGCACCACCACCGGACCGCCATGGTTGGCACCGGCGAACTGCCCCTCGCAACGCAGATAATCCAGTGCTTCAGCGCCGTCGCGTACGTGGGTGACATGGTTCAACAGTTGGCAGCGTGCCAGCGCGGCCATCGTCAGCTCTGCATCCTTGGGGCTGTCCTCGACCAGGAGGATGGGCCGCAGGTCCCTCATGGGTTATCTCCGTTGTGAAGGGGAAGGGTGAAATGGATCGTGGCGCCCTTGCCCGATTCACCTTCGGCCCAGGTGCGGCCGCCGTGTCGGCCAATGATACGGCGCACGTTGGCCAGGCCAATACCCGTGCCTTCGAATTCTTCGATGTGGTGCAGGCGCTGGAACACGCCGAACAGCTTGTCGACATAGCGCATGTCGAAGCCGCAGCCATTGTCCCGCACATAGAAATGGTCTTCCTCGGCGCTGCGCTGGTGACCGATCTCGATCACCGCCGCTTCGCGCTCGCGGGTGAATTTCACCGCATTGGACAACAGGTTCTGCCAGACCAGGCGGAGCATCGTGGGGTCGGCCTCCACCTGCGGAAGCGACTGGATGTTCCACTGTACGTCGCGCCCGGCGTAATCCAGCGCCAGGCTCTGGCGTACATCCTCCACCAGCACCGCCATGTCCAGTCGCGCCCGACCGAGCGTGGAGCGCCCCATCTGCGAGAAGCTCAGCAGGTCGTCCACCAGGGTGCCTGCCGACTTGGCCGATTCCACGATGGTGTCCAGGAAGCGGCGCTCGGTGTCATCCAGACGCTCGCCGGCCGAACTGCTGAGCAGCTCCGAATAGCCTACGATGTGGCGGAAGGGCGCGCGCAGGTCGTGGCTGACCGAGTACGAGAAGGCCTCCAGCTCCTTGTTGCTGCGCAGAAGCTGCTCGTTGAGCTCGGCCATTTCCTCTGCCTTGCGCAGCACGATGTCGACGATGGCGGTGCGCATTTCCTGCGCGGCGTCGCGGTCGGTTTCGCTCCAGGGCAGGCTGCGCTGCTGCACGGTTTCCTTCCACGCATCGAACGAATTGCGCGGTGACAGCGGCGTGCCCGGCGTGGCGGTCTCGCGCGGATCACCGCCCCAACGCACGGTGCGCACGACCTCCGGCCGGAACCACATCAGATAGCTGTCGTACAGCTGCGAAATGGACACCGCAAGCAGTCCACTCGCCACATCGCACAGGCCGGCGCCGGGTGCCCAGTCGGCGGCGAGATGGTCGGTGCAGTAGGTTTCCTGCCCGCCATGGCCGTCGTGCCCGGCCGCCAGCCAGTTGGCGATGGCCAGCACGTCGCCGGCATCAGGGCACTGACCCACGCGGACACATTCTCCCTTGTGCACGATCGCCGCACCGGCGGCACCGGTCAGCGACAGCAGGCTGTTCTCATCGTGGCGCAGGGCGGCCATGAAATCTTCGTCGCCGGCCATCCGCCCGAGCAGCCTGACCAGTACCGAGCGTCGCGCCACGCGATCTTCGACCGAACGCGCCCGCTCCTTCAGCGCGATCTGCAGCGACAGGATCTGGCCCATGAACTCGCACGCGGTGCGCACGTGATAGGGGAGGCGGCGTGGCTGGACGGTATGGCAGGACACCAGGCCCCACAGCTGGCCTTCGTGCACCAGCGACACGGACATCGATGCGCCGGTGCCCATGTTGCGCATGTAATGCAGGTGCACCGGTGAGACGCTGCGCAGCACCGACAGGCTGAGGTCGGTGGGCGGCGCATCGCGATGGCTCTCGGCGCGCATCAGCGGGGCAGGCGTGTAGTTGCTGTCGGCGATCAGCCGTACCCGGTTGCGGCGATACAGTTCGCGGGCCTGGGCCGGAATGTCGGATTCGGGAAAGCGCAGGTCCAGATAGGAAGGCAGCAGCCCATTGCCATCCTCGGCCACCACGATGCCGTTCCAGCCAGCATCGAACTGGTAGACCAGGGTGCGATCGAAGCCGGTCAGCCGGCGCATGTGCTCGGCCGCCAGCTGGCAGAGGTCTGCCGTCGTTGCTGCCGATTCGATGCTGGTCATCAGCTCGCGGATGGCCGGATACAGTTCTTCGAGCGAGCCCGGCTGGCCGGCCACGGGTGCTTCCAGTTCGATCAGCAGATCGGCGGCTGAGCGGTGCACAAGCAGCTGATGCCGCCCATGTCCCTCCAGCTCCACGGCACCGGCATGCACAGTGCTGCCGATGGCGGCCTGCCGGAACAGCGCCACGAACGGCGCGAGTACGCCCCCCAGCACCTCATCAACAGGCCTCGACAGCGGTTCACCAAATGCCTCCAGCACGACGGGCTGGGCAACGGCGCGTTCACGGACCTGCAAGGTTTCGGGATCCACGACCAGCAGGACGCCGTAGGGCTGGATGGCACCAGGCGTGTGGATCGGTTCGCGCGCACAACCGGAGAGCAGGAGGTCGGAGGCGGGCTCGGTGGATGGCATCAAGGAGAGGACTCGTGATTGAAGGGCCGCGCCGCTTTCGTGTCGCGTACGGCATCTCTGAATGGTGAAGCAAAAAGACGGCTGCGCCTACCTGTGTTTGCTCGTGAGGGGCGTTTCATCTCAAGCTGAACTCTTCATCTACGCAGCGGCGAACGAACTGGAATGCCTCCACAGCGGAGTTGCAGGCATGGCCGCGATCAGAGGGGCCGAGCGGTGCGGCGTCCAGCTCTTCACGGATGCGGCGCCAGTATTCGGCGACCCCCAGGGGCGACGGGCAAAGATGGCGCGCGCCATGGCCGGCGTGCAGCCCGAGTCCTGCGGCAGCCTTGAGCAGGACGGCGGCGCCCAGCGTCGATCCCTCGACGACATAACGCCAGCCAAGTGCGGTGGCCAACGATGCGTTCTGCAGCTGCGGACGCCAGCTGTGTGCTTGCGGAGGCCTTGCGCCGAGGTCACGGAAATCATGTTCGAGCAGTGCCAGTCGCCCGGCGTCGGCAGTGCTGGCGAGGAGGAGAGGCGCGACAGAGTCGTGGAAGTGCCATTGCACGCGCAGGAAGCCCAGGTAGCGCTCCTTGCACGCGAAGATGCCTTGCCGCATCAGGTGCTGGTCGAGGCGCTCGTGGACCTGGCGGGTGTGCGCCTTCAGTACGGCGCTGAGCGGCTGAGGAGCGGAATCGGATGCTGTGGGAGTCGGCATTGCCGAGCACCCTAGCAGAACCGCAGGTGCGCGTGGAGACGTCGTGGCGAGTCGATCTGTGCTGCACGTTGGCTCGACATTGCCTCGCATAGTCTGCAGCAACACCCATCATTTGACACGCCCGTGAGCCTGCAGACCCTGCCTTCGACGTTGTACCGCACTTTTCCCGACAGCTGCACGTTTGAACTGCTTGACGCGGATATGTTGAATGACCCGGCCAATGGCCGTCTTGTCCATCTGTATTCGCTGGTAGCGCGTTGCCTCTCCTGCGAAACGGTATTCAAGGCGGAGGAAGGGCAGGGCCTTGTCAGCCATGCCGCCGCGCGGGTGGTGCGGTGCCCGACGGGCTGTGGTGAACAAGCGCTCAAACCTTCACTGCTGTTGTCCTGGCATTCGCAGCTTGCGACTCCGGCCTGATCGATGCGCGCCGGCATGGTGGCAGCGGATCGGGTTGCACAACAGGCAACCTGTACTACGCGCGCGACGACAATCAGGCCGCCTGTTCCTTCAGCCAGGCCGTCACCGTCGATACTGCCTGCCGTTGCGATGACGTGGAGACCTTGCGCTTGGGGCGCAGCAGCCAGTACGCATGGGGCAGGTGGACGGCCATGTCACCGAATGGCCGCACCAGGGTGCCGGCTGCCAGCGCATCTTCCGCCAGCCGGCCGCGTGCCAGCGCCATGCCCTGCCCCAGTTCCGCAGCGCGCAGTACGAGATCGGACGATGCCAACCGAGCCCCACTGTCCAGCACCAATGACGTGGGCCCATGCGCACGTCGCCAGTGTTCCCAGCTGGCCGATGGATCACGGTCGTGCAGCAGCCGCAGACCAGCAAGGCTGTCCACGCGTGCAGCGCAGTCGGCCGCCTGCCAGAAACCGGGACTGGCCACGGGATACAACCGGTCGTCCATCAACGGTTCGCAATCCAGGCCGGGCCATGGGCCACGTCCCATGCGCACGGTGAGGTCCACGCCATCGGACAGGGTGTCCAGGCGCTGGTTGACCAGCACCGAAAGTGCGATGCGCGGATGCGCGCGCTCCAGCGCGGGCAGGCGGGGCAGCAGCCACCGGCTCGCAAATGAAGGGGCCACGCTGATCGTCACGGTGAACGCGGTGGGCGCCTCACGCGCGGCCGCGGTGGCGTCGGTCATGTCCTGCAGCAGTTCCTGCATGCGTCGCGCCAGTGCTGCGCCCTGTGGCGTGGGCGCCCATTGGCCGGCGCCCCGTTCGAACAGAGGAACACCGATCCACTTTTCCAGTTCGGCCAGGTGGCGGCTGACCGACGAATGGGCAACCCCGAGCTCCCGGGCGGCAGCTCGTACGCCGCCATGGGCATGGGTGAGGGCGAAGGTGCGCAGCGCGTTGAGGGGCAGGGACTTCATGGTCTGAATAATAGACCGGAACGGTGCGAGGGCGGGCCAGCTCGGGTGTGGAGAATCGTCGAACGTCCTTCATCGAGCTGACCATGATCCTCAATGCCTTGCTGGCTGCCAGCAGCCTGCTGCTGGTCGCCGCGCTCACGCCGGGGCCGAACAATCTGGTGGTGCTGCGCGCCGCGGCCGCTGGCGCCCCGGCGACGCTGTGGGCCGCCGCGAGCGGCATCGTGCTGGGCGGACTGGTCATGCTGGCGCTGGTGACGACGTTCGGTTCGGCCCTTGGGGGCCTGCCGTTGTTGCGTTCGCTGATCGCTATGGCCGGGGCCGGTTATCTGGCGTGGCTGGGACTGGCCATGCTTTTTCGCACGGCCGCAGACAGACACGATGCGCCGTTGCCGGCCGGTTTCGCAGGGCTGTTCGCATTCCAGTTCCTGAACCCCAAGAGCTGGGTGATGGTGCTGTCGCTGGTGGCGGCGTTTCCCATGCAGGACACCTTCGCCACCTTCGTGATGCTGGCACCCCTGTTCCTGCTCATCCCCAGCATGTGCCTGCTGCTATGGGCATTTGCGGGTCGGCGTCTGGCCGGCGTCCTGCGCGCGCCCGCAGCGCGCCGTCGTTTCGACCGCTTCATGGGCCTCGCGCTGATTGCCAGCGCCGTACTTCTGCTGCTTTGACCCTTCCTGGAGCTACATGATGTCCAATGCCCATGCACCATTGCACGTAGTCGCATTCGCCGGCAGCCTGCGCCGGAACAGCTACAACCGCTGGCTGCTCGATACTGCTGCTTACTGTGCACCGCCCGGCATCATCATGACGATGTTCGATACGATGGCCGATATTCCGCTCTTCGACGAAGACCTTGAAGCGGAGACCGCTGGCGGTCCCGAGGGCGTGAAGCGCCTGCGGCATGCGGTGGCCGCCGCCGATGCCCTGCTCATTGCCACGCCCGAATACAACCAATCGCTGCCTGGCGTGCTGAAGAACACGCTGGACTGGCTGTCGCGCGATGATGTCGAGCACGGGGAAGTGGTCTCCTGCATGCCCACCGCGATCATCGGGGCTACCGCGGGCAGATGGGGCACGCGGCTGGCACAAGCGCAGCTTCGCCATGCGCTGGCCGCCATGGGCGCGCTCACCATGCCCGCGCCACAGGTGTATGTTGCCGACGCCGCCAGGTGCTGCGACCGTGCAACGGGCAGGTTCGATGTCGCCACGCAGGAGAAACTGCATGCCTTCCTGTTGGGATTCCAGGCATGGATTCAGCTGCTGCAAGGGGAGCGTGATCGCCGGTGACCGGCTAGCCCGTTCACGGCCATCTGGACGAGGGCACGGACACGATGCGCCGGTCCACTGCGCTCCGGTACAGCAGCGGGAGCGCCGTCGGTGTCACCAGACCTGCATGCAGCCGGAGATGCTGCATGCAGGTCACGGAAGGATCATCGCAGGGCGTTGCAGCCTGTGCCGATGCCCCTGGACAGATCAGAAATCGAACTGCGCCGACAACAGCACCGTGCGCGGGGCCGCCACCGTGCCCACGGTCAGCAGGGTGCTGCTGGAGAGCCAGTAGTTCTTGTTGAACACGTTTTCCACGCTCGCGCGCAGCACGACCGGAACCTCGCCGATGGCCGTGGTGTAGCGGCCGCCCACGTCCACGCGCGTCCACGACGGCAGCGTGAGCGTGTTCTCGGCGTTGTACGGGGTCTGCGCGGTATGGATGCCACGGGCATTCAGGCTCAGGCCCGGCACCCACGGCAGTGCCCAGTCGGCACCCAGGTTGAAGGTGCGCTTGGGCACGCCATTGGCATCGTTGCCCTGGTTCACGCCGCCAGCGGTGTTGGCCAGCTTGGCATCGTAGAAGGTGGCGCTGGCCATCAGGTTCAGGCCCGGCAGCACCTCACCCGTGGTGGACAGTTCCACGCCGCGGTTACGCTGCTTGCCATCGAAGCTGTACACGTTGGTGACCGGGTCGGTCAGCGCGTTGGGGCGATCGATCTGGAATACCGACAGGGTGGAGATCAGGCCGTGGCGGTCCAGCTTGATGCCCGCCTCATACTGTTCGGACTTGTACGGTTCGAAAACCTCGCCGGCATTGGCCGCGGTGGCCGGCGCCGTGCCGCCGCGGCTCAGCCCGGAGGTGAAGTTGGCATACACCGCCATATCCTGCAGCGGACGTACCACCACGCCCACCAGCGGAGACACGGCACCTTCATCGTAGGACGAGGTGACGGCGCCGGCGGCGCTGAAGTTTTCGACCTTCACCTGCTGCTTGCGCAGGCCGCCGGTGACCAGCACGCGATCATTGGCGAAGGACAGGGTGTCGGTCAGCGAGAAGCTGCTCAGTTCGGTTTCCGAATTTTTGGTCGGCGACAGGCGCACGCCGGTCATCGGAATCAGCTTGATCGGGTTGTAGATGTTGGAATCGATGGTCTGGCTGAGCGGCGCGGAGAGGTAGAAGCTTCCCGCTTCGGATTTCAGCAGCGAACCGGACACCGTGACCAGATGGCTGATGCCAAAGGTCTCAAGGTTCAGGCGCGCACCGATTTCGCCGGTACGGTTGCGGGATTCCGCGTCATACCAGGAGTTGATGATGCGCAGGTTGCCGAAATCGTCCACGGCATTGGTGGTGCGTGCCGACGGGAAGTCCTGTTCGCTGTTGCCGTAGCGGTAGCCACCGGCGGCATACAGCATCACGTTGTCGTTGGCATCGAACTCCAGGCGGGTGGCGATGGTGCGGTCACGCGACATCAGGTTCGCACCGTCGTAGATGGCGGTATGGCCGGACGGCGGCTTCGGGATGGTGGTGTTGTTCGGGCTGAAGCCGGTCTGGGCACGGAAGTTGTCGACATTCTCGCGCTGCGAATAGGCGTCCAGCGACCAGCGCAGGTTGAGCGAACGGTAGTCGATGCCGAGGGCGCCGAGGCCGAACTTCTGATGACCATCGTCCATGCTGGTCTGGCCGTCCTTGAAGACACCGTTGAAACGCACGCCCCATTGCTGGTCGGCGCCAAATCGGCGGCTGGTATCCAGGTGCGCGCCGAATACCGATTTGCTTTCATAGGAGGTGGTCAGGCGGGTCAGTGGTACGTCGCCGGCGCGCTTGGTGACGATATTGATGTTGCCGCCGATGCTGCCATTCGGGCTGATGCCGTACATCAGCGTGCCCGGTCCCTTCAGTACCTCCACGCGCTCCATCAACGCGGCAGGCATGCGATTGGAAGAGGTCAGGCCATAGAGACCATTCAGGCCCACATCACCGCTGGTGACGTTGAAACCGCGGATCTGGAAATCTTCGCTGAAGCTGCCCGTGGAGGTCATCACCCGCACCGAGGCTTCGTTCACCACCACGTCCGCCAGGGTGCGTGCCTGCTGGTCTTCGAGCATGCGCGAACTGTAGTTGGTCGTGCTGAAGGGCGTATCCATCACATCCGACGAGCCCAGTACGCCCAGGCTGCCGGTGCGTTCGACACGGGCGGTTTCAGCCGTGACATCCACCGAGTCCAGGCGCACGGCTTCCTTGTCGGTGCTGGATTCAGCGGCACTGGCCAGCAGCGGCGTGGCGATGAGACCGGCCGCTCCCAGGGCGCTGAGTACGGCAAGGACAAGCGTTTTATGGTGCGGCGCCCGCGATGCGGCGTTGCTATGGGACGGCTGTGAAATGGCGTGTGGGGGATGGGTATCGTAAAGAGCTGGAAATGATAATCGTTCGCATATTATTGGCGCAAGGGATGATCCTGTTTCGGGTGTCGTTTTCCTGCTTTCGTCGGCGAAGCCGGCGCCGCGTCGGAAGATGGTTTCCGATCCGGCTCCGCACAGCTAGCGTGTTCGCGCGGCCGGCTCAAAACGCATCGGTTGCAGGGTATGCAGGCCTACGACAAAGGAAACCAGAGGATGCGGGAACATATGAAACGCCGGCTGCATTTCGCGCTTGTCGCGCTTGTTGCTTTACCGTTCGCTGCCGGAGCCATCGTCATTCGCGCCAATGTTGACGATGCCCGTTACCGGATGGATGTATCGGCATTTCCCGCATTGGTGGACATGCCGGGCGAAGGCCATGGCGTCCTGATAGCGCCCCGATGGGTGGTGACGGCAGCTCATGCGGCGCCAATGGACGGAATGGACGCGGACGTGATGATCAATGGCAATGCCTGCAAGGTGGAACGCGTGGTGCTGCATCCTGGCTACAGGAAAATGCCTGATGCGTTGGGGCAGGAGGCCCTGGCGACTGGAGATCCGTCTGGAATCCATGCGTTCCTCGCGGCTTCGGATGACATCGCACTGATCAAGCTTGAATCACCCGTGGAGGCTGTCGTGCCCGTTCACCTTTATCGGGGCAACGGGGAGGTGGCAAGAACCGCCACCTTGATGGGGAAGGGTGCCACTGGCAATGGCGTGCAGGGGCAGGCTGTGGATGCGCCACATCGAACTGTCCTTCGTCGTGCAGACAACGCCATCACGGGCGCCAACGAACGCTATGTCTGGTATCGGTTCGATCCGCCGCCGCTCGGCCTGCCTCTTGAAGGCGTGCTGGGGAGTGGCGACAGCGGTGGTCCGCTTGTTGTCGAGGAGCAGGGGGAGTGGCAGCTGGTTGGCCTGGGATCCTGGATCACTGCGCTTCCCGAGCATGCACTGGACGCTGGTTTCTATGGCCAGGTGGTGCACAACGTTCGTGTATCGCGGTATGTCGGGTGGATTGAGAGTGTCATGTGTGGGGAAGGGGAGGCGGGCATGTGTGGGGACGCCGTGCCTGGCACTTCATCACGTCAGCGCAGTCCTTGAGTGTGGGTTCCTGGAGTGCTTTGATCGCTGCTACCGGCTTGATCAGGACAGGCTTCGAGCAAAGCACCACTCGACGCGTGCCTCGGCTACGATGATGCGGCCGGCACCCAGGTCGGCGACGAGGGGGACGCAATGGACATGCAGACAAGCCGCGAACTCGATCCGCAAGCCCGGAGTGACCGGCAGGAACTGACTTTTCACTGGCTTTACCAGCGCGTGCAGGGGCTGGTCGATCACAGCATCTACCCGAAGGCGAGCAGGGTGGAGAAATGGTCGTTTCGGGTAGGCGTAGCAGCCGCCGTGATCGGTGTCCTCAGCAGTCAACTTCCAGATCGGTGGCTTGCCGCAACTGTCGTGCTGCAGGTGGTCAGGGTCTGCCTGGCGGTCGAGATCAGTGGCTTCATCCTTGGAGGCATCCTTGCAGCCCGGCGGGGGGTTCGCCAGTTCACCCAGCCGAGGCTGTCGCATGCCCAGGAGATGGATGGCGAATTTACCCACTGGCAAGCCGTTGTTACTGATCTGAGGTTCTTCCCAAGGGTCGAACGCGAGCGGCGCCTCAAGTACGTCAGCAGTCTGCGTAGCAACATGCTTGAACGCATGGGGATCGTGTATGGCGGACTGCAACGCCTTGGGCCATTCCCGCTGTTGATTGCCGTCTTCCTGCAATTCCGTGGCTGGACGTGGGGAGACTGGGCAGGTGCCTTCGACGTTGGCGGGTTCGGTGCTCTGGTGATCTGCGCGATGGTGTTTCTTTACTTGATGGGCTGGCTATTGTTGGGCCTGCGCACCCGCCTGGACACCTACGCCGCCCTGCTGGAGGCGTCCGTCCAGGAACCTGAGCAGGAACCAGAACAAGTCAAAGTGCACCAGGCCTCGAAGCCTTTCTGTATCTAGCAACCACGTAAGCCTGCTCAGTCCTGCCGCGTTTTTTGAGCATTACAGGTCGAGCGGCGCTAGAGCTCGGCGCTGCGAACCAGCATCGAGGCTGGAATCTCCAGCGCATGCGCAATTCTCAACAAGCTCGACAGACGTACGTCCTTGCGTCCTTGTTCGATGTGACCCAACTGTGTGCGGTGCATGCCCAGCAGCACCGCAAGTTCAATCTGGCTGAGATTGCGCCTCATCCGGGCGCGCCTGATGGCGCGCCCCAGTGATTGTTGCTCGTCAGCGCCTGGCGAAGACCGGCCCACAGGTTCTCTTCCTACTCTGCGGATGTCTCTTCGGAAGAGGTTCCAGTCGGATCGTGAGCGGAAGATGCATGCTTGCGCTCCTTCTCCAGCTGCGCCCTGATCTTCCTTGCCTGCCCTGCGTCAACCTCCGACGCCTTGTTTCCAAACTCCTGGCGAACGTAGGTCGCCAGCTGGGCGATCTCTTCATCGCTCAGGCGGTCGGCGAAGCCGGGCATGCCCAGGTTGGAAGGACGCTTTGCCGTGGACGGCAGCTCGCTGCCGTGCAGCAGCAGGCGGATCACCGAAGTCGGGTCGTCGGCCAGCACCGTGGGATTGCCGGCGATGGCCGGGAACACATCCTTGTAGCCCTTGGCGTCGGTGCGGTGGCAGGCAGCACAGTTGTCAACGAACAGCTCGGCACCGCGGCTGTCGTTGATGCCGGCCTGCAGCTTGCGTGCCGTGGTGTCGTTGGCGGCGAAGGCCGATGGATCGTGGCTGCTGGACGGCAGCTGCTTCAGGTACGCAGCCATGGCACGCAGGTCTTCCTCCGTCAGCTTCTGCGTGCTGTGCACCACTACGTCCGCCATCGGAGTGCCCACCACCGCGCTGTGGGCGTTGCGACCCGTCTGCAGCGTGTCGACGATGTCCTGCGCGCTCCAGCGTCCCAGCCCATCCGCTTCATTGCCGCGCAGGTTCACCGCATTCCAGCCGTCGATGATCTGGCCGCCACTCAGGTACGCCTCGCCGGACTCGTCCAGCGCCTTTTCCTGCAATGCGAACCCGCGCGGCGTGTGGCAGCTGCCGCAATGGCCCAGGCCCTGCACCAGGTAGGCGCCGCGTGCCAGCAACGGATCGTCGTAGCGGCTGGCGTCGAATGCCACCGCGTCCGCGTCCGGTGCGAAGGTCTTGCGCCAGATCGCCAGCGGCCAGCGCATCGACAGCGGCCAGGTGATCTCGACCGGCGTGTTGGCCTCGTTCACCGGCGCGATATCGCCATGCAGGAAGTACGCGTGCAGTGCCCGAACGTCGTCGTCGCTGATGCGCGCATAGGAAGGGTAGGGCATTGCCGGATACAACGTGCGGCCATCCGGGGCGATACCGTGACGTACCGCGCGGTCGAAGTCGTCCAGCGAGTAGGCGCCGATGCCGGTCGCCTTGTCCGGGGTGATGTTGGTGCTGTAGATGTTGCCCAGCGGCGAAGCCACCGGCAGCCCGCCCGCGAACGGCTTGCCGCCCGGCCGGGTGTGGCAGGCGGTACAGTCACCGGCGGCCGCCAGGTAGCGGCCACGTTCGATCAGTGCGGCATCCGGTGCGGGGCCGTCGGCCAGCACGCGGGTGCTGGTGGGAATGAAGGCATAGGCGAGGGCCGCCAACAGCACGACCAGGCCGATCACCACGATCCAGAGGAACAGCTTCTTCATTGGTGCGTCCTCAGGCCTGTACCAAGGGGCCCGGGTCGGGCAGATACTTCTCACGGATGGCGGTGGCTGCCCAGTACGCCAGCCCGCCTACCAGGCCGGTGGGGTTGTAACCGTTGTTCTGCGGGAAGGCATTGGCACCGATCACGAAAACGTTGGAGACGTCCCAGCTCTGCAGGTAGCGGTTGAGTGCGGATGTTTTCGGGTCCGCCCCCATGATCGCGCCGCCGCAAGTATGCGTGCTCTGGTACTTGGTGATGTTGTAGCGCTCTCCATCCTTCTTGGCGTCGCCGCTCATCGACAGCGGATTGAGCACCTTGCTCATCTGCATCGCCTTGTCGACAAAGAACTGCGACGCCTTGATTTCATTCGGATGCCAATCGAACGTCATTCTGAGCAGCGGCCGGCCGAAGGCATCGGTGTAGGTCGGGTCAAGGCTCAGGTAATGCTGCCTGTAGGACATGCAGGCGCCCTGCACCTCGTAATAGAAGTTGTGGCGGAAGTTGTCCGCCGCTGCCTTCTTCCAGGCCGGGCCCCAGGCGGGCGTGCCCGACGGCACGTTGATGCCGCGCACCGGACCGGCGCCAGGCTGGCGTGCCCACACCAGGCCGCCGCCGACGAACCCGGCCTTGGCATTGTCCAGCTGGTTGCCGTTGAGATCGTCCATGGTGGTGCCGGCACCACCAATACCGATGAAGCCGTTGGCCTGGACATTCTTGTCGAAGAACAGCACCACGCGGTTGAGGTTCTGGTAGGAGTAGTTGCGACCTACCGTGCCGGTATTGCTTTCCGGATCATATGGCGTACCGATGCCCGACAGCAGCATCAGGTGCACGTTGTACAACTGGAACGCGCACAGCAGCACGAGGTCGGCGGGCTGCTCCACTTCGCGCCCCTGGGCATCGAGGTAGGTCACGCCCGTGGCCTTGCTGCGGCCGCTGTCCAGGTTCACCTTCAGCACCTGGGAATGCGTGCGCAGTTCGAACTTCGGGCGCTGGCGCAGCACCGGCAGGATGCAGGCGTTCGGGCTGGCCTTGGAATAGTTCAGGCAGCCGTAGTCGCTGCAGAAGCCGCAGGCATTGCACGGGCCCAGCTGGCAGCCGTACGGGTTCACATAAGGGCCGGAGGCGTTCGAGGCAGGGATGGGGTAGGGGTGCCATCCCATTTCCCTGGCGGCCTTGTAGAACAGCTCGCCGCCCAGGTAGTTGGGGTTCGGGCCCAGCGGGTATTCGGCCGAGCGCGAACCCTCGAAGGGGTTGCCGCCCTGCTGCACTACGCCGTTGATCACGCCGGCCTTGCCGGAGGTGCCGCACACCAGTTCGAACATGTGCAGGTGCGGCTCCAGTTCGGCATAGCTCACCGGGAAATCCTGGATGGTCATGTCGGCCGGAATGAAGGCCTTGCCGTAACGCTCCTCCACATTGCTGCGCAGCTTCATGTCTTCCGGCAAGGGGCGGAAATGCGCTCCGGACCAGTGGCTGCCCGCGCCGCCCACACCGGTGCCCGGCTTGAACGAACCCATCTGCCGGTAAGGCACGGCGGTGTCGCTGGGCTTGTGACGGATGGTGACGGTTTCCTGGGACAGGCTCTGCAGGAAGCGGCGGTGTACCGAGCCTTCCAGTTCGTCCACCACCTTCGGGTAGGCGAAATCAGGCTGGGTGTCGCGGTCGCCGCCGCGCTCCAGCGCGACCACGTTCAAGCCAGCGTCGGTCAGTTCCTTGGCCAGGATCGCGCCTGTCCAGCCCATGCCGACGATGACCGCGTCGACCTTCGGTTTCACGATTGCCATGTGCTTCAGCCCCTTCGTCCAGCCAGATCCACGGGAGCCAAGGGATAGGCCTTGTCCCGTACGCCGATCCAATCCAGGTAATCGGCGCGCATGCCGGGGTAGCCGATCATTTTCCAGGCGCCCATGTCCTTGTTCGCGCCGTACTTGGGATCCGCAAAGTAGCCGTTCTTCACCTCTCCCAGCAGGTTGGAGAAGAACAGCTTGCTGGAGATGCCTTCCAGCTCCAGCTTGCCGCCCTCGGCCGCCTTGAGCAGGGTCTCCTGCTGCTCGTGGTCGAGCTCGGCGAAGGTCTTGCCCTGGAACTGCTTACGGCAGTGCGTGTCGAAGGCGCCAATGCCTACGCGCACGATGTCGCGAAGCGGCAGCTTGCCCTGGTAGCCAAATTCGCTTGGCGCTTCAAGGAACGGCCCCTGCATGTACCAGATGTCACCGGCCGCATAGGGAGTCTGCATGTGGCGATCCAGGAACTCGGGGACGCCCGATTCCACCGCGCCTGGCCCGACCTCATCGGAGGGAATCAGCCGGTCGCAGGCTGCAAGAACAAATGCCCATTCGGCGCCACTGAAGAACTGCGGGGTATAGCTCGTGTCCGTGCCCGCCTGGTCCACATCCCGGCTCGGCTCGTTGCCCGGGGCGCAGCCAGGCAACGCGGCGGCGACCGGAATCAGGGTGAGGCCCTGGAAAAAACGGCGACGCGTCAGCGCCGGCATGCTCTTGTCTGGATCTTCTTTCATTGTCTGGCTACCTGCGGGGTGGCTGTTGCGAAGCATCCCGCGAATCCTGTCGCGGTCGCGTGCGCATTCACAGCGGTCTGCCGACCGTGGCCGGCAGGCATCAATGGCCACATTGTGTAGATGCAGGCCGCTTTCCGTAATGGCAATATATGAAAGGAACTATTGCCGAATCGGAAACAAGCTAGTGATCGACGACCTCAATGAACTGCGAACCTTCCATCGCATCGTGCATGGAGGAAGCCTTTCCGCCGCAGCTCGAGAACTGCGGGTGTCCCTTGCCGTTGTCAGCAAAAGACTGACCTCCCTTGAGCGCAGACTGAAGGTGCGGCTGCTCAATCGCAGCACGCGACGCGCGTCATTGACCGATGAAGGGGCGCTGTTCCTTCTGCACTGCCGGAATGTACTGGACGCTGTGGAGGCAGCGGAGGCCGCATTGGAGCAGCGCCAGGATGTTGTCGCCGGTGTACTGAGGCTTACCGCGCCCAACGGGTTTGGACGAAGGCATGTCGTCCCGGCGGTGCGCACTTTCCAGAAAGCGCATCCGGGGGTGCGGGTCCACCTGTCATTTCGCGACGAACTGGTGGATCTGGTCGGCGAGGGCATTGAGCTGGCCCTGCGCTATGGCGCCCTGGACGATTCACGGCTCATTGCGCGGGAGCTGGTGCCCAACCGGCGGGTACTGTGCGCATCTCCTGACTACCTGAAACGGCGGGGCGTGCCTCTTCGTATCGCGGATCTGCACGGGCACGACTGTATTGCGTCCGGCAGTCCACCTGTCAGCCACTGGCACTTCTTCGACAGAAACGGAACCATTGCGTTACCCCTTGATGCCAGCACGCTGTGCGATGACGGCGAGGCCGCGCAGCTCATGGCAGTGCAGGGCGCCGGCATTGCCCGCAAGTCGATCTGGGACGTTGCGGAAGATCTGCAGGCTGGGCGGCTGGTCGAGGTACTTGCTGATCGTGCATTGGCTACATCGCCGCTCAGTGCAGTGCATGGATCCGGGAAACACCTCGCACCGCGGGTGCGCGTATTTCTTGATCATCTTCTGCGTCATCTGCAGAGCACTGTGGCCTGGCGGTATGCGAACAGGGTTGGTTGATTAGGGGAGGGGGCTGGGTGTGGATAGGCGGTCGATCGTGTCTGGTGTGGTCAATGCGAGGGTGAGATTGCGTCCTTGAGTGCGGATGCCTGGCGTGTGGCATTGCGCGTTTTGGCCTGCAGATGGCAGGATCACTCCGGCCAAGAACAAGGGAATGCACATGGCTGGATCAAAGGGACCGTTGACGGTTTCTGAAATTGTGGGGTGGGGCTCGGCGCTGCTGTCATTTGGAATGGTTCAGGGCGCGCTCTATTTGAAGGCTTTCTGGGGAAAGTTCGGGCTCGACCGTTTCAGTTCGCCGGCGTTTCGGAGCTGGCTCTCATTGGGCTGACGGCGATGGGGGTGACACTTGCGTTGATGGCTGTTGCCGCGCTGGTTGGCGCAGGCTTTGAGGCAGGCGCTAACAGGACGGGAAAACGGCGTGTGATAGGTGTGCTTATCGGCACAGGCTTCATCGCTGGCTGCATCTATGTTTTATGGATTTCAAAAGCGTGGCCGTTGGTGATTGGTGCCACGGCGAGCATCGTCTTTGTCGTAATAATCATGTTGTCTCCGGTTGTGCCGCGAGCCATCAAAGAGTCATCGTCCTTGCCCTTTGGAGCGATGGCGATCGTATATGTTTCATTTGCTTCAGCACATTTGGGCGGCGAACGCGCGAAATCAATCATCGTTGGAGAGCGAGAGCGGGTTGCAAATGTGATACTGGCTGGCGGTGACGACAGAGTTATGTCATTTGTCGGGCGGCTAGGGGACACGTATGTGTTCTGGAGCAAGATCACGCGTGAGGTTGTGCTTATTCCTTGCGAAGAGGTTAAAACTTTTTCGATTTCGGTCAAAGCGATAGCCGGGGAATAAGGGCACGGTTAGATGCAATGGGCTTGCGTTCGCGATAAAGGATGTTTATCGCGGGTAGGGGAGGGCAGCTTCCGGCCCAACGCGGACATCTGTCAGCGATTCTCTAGGGCAGGCTCTTGTAATGCGGCCTGCTCAGTTCAATGGGTCCGGCTATGCATCGGCTTGCTAGCCGTACTCAGCCGCCCTAATATCGAGCCGTATCGAGGAGGACAGCCACCTGCGGTGCGCTGAAGGCAAGTCGGATTGCCGAACAGAGAGATCCGGCATTAGGTAGTTTGGCACGAAGGGGAAGGTTCGTGGCAGAGTGGTTATTTGATAGGCATGGAAGGCCATGCGTCATCTGGGATGACACGAAGGTCCGCGACCGTCGTGGAAAAGTCATTGCTTGGCTGGGTGGCAACAACGTCTACTCGCTCAGCGGGCGGCATATCGGTTGGTTTGACGGCGGCGTCATCTTTGACTCAAGCAACTCACCATTGACTTTTAGTCGCAACCGAGCAGTCGGTCTTCCCAGCGTTCCTGGCCTTTCGGGGACTCCAGGGATGCCTGGATTTGCTGGCACCCCGGGACGGCCGGGGCATTCAGGCACCCCAGGACGTCCAGGACGCGGCGGCTGGTCAAGTCATGATGCGGCCACCTATCTTGGTGCTTAAAAGTTCATTCAAGCCGACGCCGCTTCGCGGCGCGTCCTAATTCAGGCTTTATATGGCACCGGAGAGACCAATGTCAGCCAAGCTTCCTTATCTCACCACCCCTGGCACGATCGAGAACGCTTTGGCAAAGGTCAAAGCTGCAGCGACTCCTCCCACCTTCAACAATGACTTTGTTCACGCGAAGCTCCAGATTAAGGGCGGCGCTGGCAAGAGTATTCCGCCGTTCTTCAAAAAGCTGGGGTTGGTATCGGACTCCGGAGTACCTACCGGGCTATACCAGAAGCTCAGGAATCCTTCGACGGCCGGAGACGCTTTGGGCGAAGCAGTCCGAATCGCATATAGGCCTCTGTACGAGGTCAATGAATACGTTCACGAACTCAGTGACAGGGAACTCAAGGGCCTAATCCATCAAGTCACCGGGCTTGAGGAAGGAAACCGCATTTCTGAGCTGATCCAGTCCACCTTTCTTAAGCTAAAGAAGCATGCAACCTTCAACGGAAGCGCGGCGGTAGAAGTGAGTCGCAACGAAGCGCCTGAAGAAGAAGGGGCAGCGGGCCAGAGGAAGCTGACGGGCCTCTCAGCTTCGCACGACCTGAGAATTGGGTACACAATCAATTTGAATCTTCCCGCTACCGCCAATACCGAAGTGTTCGATGCAATCTTTCAGAGTCTCCGAAGGAATCTCTTACGCGATGAATAGTAAAGACGCGGTCGCGCTCCTTCAAAGGTTCGGCATGGCCAATCAGCTCGCCGAGGTCAATCTCGACGCAACGGAGCGGCGGTTTTCTATAGATCTCGGCCGACGGCCCAGAGAAGAGGAGATTGAAGAGAACTATTTTCCGCAGTTCGATGAGTCCGTGCGGAAGGAGGCGGCAGAGATGAGTCGCCACTATGAAGTTTTCTACTGCCTTGAGAAAACAATTCGCGAACTCATCTCGGACACAATGAAGGCGGCCGAAGGTCAGAACTGGTGGAGCAGCGCACGCATCCCGGAGCGACTCAAGAATGAGGTTGAGGCCAGGATTCGTCGTGAGACAGACTCTGCAGTCACACTTCGGTCCGATGAGCCAATTGACTTTACGACGTTCGGGGAACTCGGGGAACTCATCAAGGCGAACTGGGACCTTTTCGGTTCAATTTTCTCGAACGCTAGCGCGCGAGCGGTCGAGCGCGTGTTAGCCAATCTCAATGTCTTGCGCGGCCCTATCGCTCACTGCAGCAGGCTCGCTGGAGATGAGGTAGTTCGACTTGAGCTCAGCGTTAGAGACTGGTTCCGGTTAACGGAGTAAACAGCCAGCAGTTCGATCAAGCCGACGCCGCTTGGCCGCGCGGCTTAACCCAGGTATTGGTCGAGGTGCACTTCTGGCCAGGAGCCGACATGGGCAGAGCAAGGGATAAGGAAGATTTATCGGGGGTGGGTAACGGGGAACTCCTCAGCTTGGATCTCAACTGATCGACGCGACAGTCGGGGACCGCTCGATTGGAGGACTAAGCCTGGCGTTTCGCGTGGCACCTCGTTCAATTGGCTGCCGACTGCATCAAGCTTGGCTTATGAGAAATTGGCAGTGCCGATTCAGTCGGGTGTCCTGCCGCAACAGCCCATTGGCGCTCGATTATTGATTTCCCTACAAGAACATCAAAGGCATGATACTCACATCTCATAGGAAAGTTTCGTCATGGCGCCGCACGGCAAGATCCTCCAGCTCGACGTCCTGGGCAGCTTCGACTTCTACAATTTCGGCATTACGTTGGACGCAATTGAATCCACCGAGTTCGATCGGCTAAGGCAGCTTGTTGGTCCGGCTCGCAGAGGCCGCACGCTTACGGTTGATCAGTTTTATGCATTGGATCGCGTCGTTCCATTGATTGCCCATGAGTTGACCCACTTCCTAGACGCCACCTCGACTTGCTGGGGCATGCGCCATCTTCAAGTCTTGGACAATGCCTTCCGAGCATATCGTTCCCAGAACGAGGAGGACTTCCACTACCTGAAGGCCGCGTCAGATCACGTGCGCACGTTGCGGCTGCCGAAGTACTACACGCTGGTGAAGGACACGGACGAACACGTGATCCGCCCTTGGACCTTTCAGGTCACCCTAGGGTTGCGGTTCACTACAAATGGATCAATCGAAGGTGCTCAACCTATCGCATTCTGCAAGTTTGGAACGCTCACGGGCGACACCTTGGCACGATCACCGTTGTCGCCTGTCTCGCTCCTTGAGACCTCTGCTATGTCGCAGGAACTCATCCAGCGATTTTCTTTCCTTGGCGCTGTCCCAGGTCCTGAGGCAGTCGTAGAACAGCACTGCCAGTCCAGCAAGTCGTTAGCACACCTCTACAACCATCGCATTACTGAGTACTCAGCGTGCGCGCATATGATCGCTAACCAACAACAATGCATCGACATCTTGCGCGCTTATCATCTTGGCGGCCGACTCAGTCGCCTCGTGCTTAACGTGCCTGTCAAGGGTTTCGGGGAGATAGCAGACCTTGGGCGTTTGGCGGCCATCTTCAAAGTTGCTCCAGAGCACGATTACGTGCAACGTATCCAGAGAGGCTTGCTTCAGGGGGATGTTGGGATGCTGTACTACGTCCTGTGTGCGGCGATGCCTGAGGACAGCTATTTATCAGATGAAGATGCAGCCGCGGGGGTCGAGGCGGCACTTGCGCGCGTTGGAACCTCGCATGCCCGGATTAAGCAATTGGGTCTGGAGGAGGTTACGTCGATCGCTGCCAAGGTCGGGCAAAGCCCAAGCTCAGTCTTGAGGCGGCTGTCAGGAGCTGGAGAGAAGAACTTCGAGCGACTCTCGCACATGGGAGAAGTCCTGCGGTTTCACGACCTGCACCTGCCACAAGTTTTGTTTGGCGATTACGAGTCCCGCAACACCTTTGGCTGCGACAAGAATCTGCTCGAGGACTTAGATCTTGACACGTGCTTCAATGAGCTGAACCCGCTAGAGCAAGCGATTCACAACTTTTCCGAGGCCTGCGTCTGAGGAGATTACTTTCGGGGGTTTGACGAACGCGCCGCAGCGTTGAAACTATCTAAGCTGGCGCCGTCCAACTTGGCGGGGTTCTCGTTAAGGTACGAACCGATGTGCGGCTCGCGCGAGTGAGGGGCCTCGCACTCACGGGTGACATCTGTCGCGGTCGCGACACGCGCGGGTAAGGCAAGGCCGGTTTTCACTCCGCGAGATCGTTAGGTGCCGGGGACCTTGGCCTGCACCTCGACCGGCAAGGTCTGGAGTACCGGATACTCGTTCTGCACTCGTGCCAGCAGGTCCACCACGCCCGAAGCCTGGATCGTCACGACCAATGCATACGGCATCGCGACTGCGTCTTCCGTATTGACGGCTTCGCCTTCGTCACGCACCTGATAGTTGATATGGAAGTACGGTTCGTCCAAGTCATCGACCGCGACGGTGCATGTGTTATGCAGGACCGTGTCCCACCGCATCGCGTCACGGCGCAGCTCGGCTTCGGTCTTATACATGCCACTGCCGAACATCGACAGGGAACGCTTGGGCCCCTTGTAGCAACGCACCCAAAGGCCGGCCCGCGTGTAGTTGATCGCGTGCGCCGAGTCGATGGGCGCGCGATAGCAGAAGGTCGCGCCGATCTTCACTTTCGACCCCGTTGGCAGACCGCGCGGAATCGGAATCAGGGCCTTTTGCGGGTGACCGGGACGGGTCACCCCCTGGTACACCACGCGGACCACATCCAAGGGGGTGTAAAGCACGTCCTCCGGCGCGAGGGGTACCCGGCCCCAGCCAACCTCGGCACGGGTGTGGCGACGGCCGCTGAAGTCGCAGGCGTTGACCAGCAGCGCCTGCAAGGTGATCGGGTTGAATGTCGAGCCGCTAAGCACGTCGACGCCGGTGGCAGCACGCAGCGTCAGGGGGCTGGCGAAGCTGGTGCCAGCTACGGCCACCACGCCCCCCGCCAGCGGGTTGAAGACCGGCACCGGCTCAGCATCGCAGCCACCGAACGCCACCAGGTCCGGTTTCACGAAGCCGGGACTGCGGCCTGGACCGACAGCGCTGTAAGGAGCCCGACTCCACTTTTTCTTGCGCGAATCCGCAGCGCCTACCGCCAGCACGTTGACGGCATCACCCGGCGGCTGGATCCGCCGCAGGTCCTGATCGAGCAGGCCGTTATTGCCGACCGCAGCGGTGCACAGGGTGCTGCCGTCGGCCAATTCCGTGTCGAGTCGGGACGTCCATTCGTGCACGTCGTCGTCAAAGAAAGTCGCCACGGGGCCGAGACTGATGTTGGCAAAGCGGTAGGGCTGCCCGGCCAGGCGGGCGCTGCGCAATGCCGTCACGATTCGGTCCAGGACGTCCAAGGCCTGCTCGGGGCTGTCCTGGGTCGGCAGTACGCGATGGTGGTCGACGTGGCAGTACGGCGGCGGTAAAGCGCCGACGCGGTGATCCACGTCGCCATAGAGAAACGCGGAGGTGACGTTGATGCCGTGCGCCAGGTCACTGGCCGAGGGCGCAGGCAGCAATGGGCTGGACAGCTCGGTGGCGTGACCCGGGAAGGCGTTGGCCGTACCGCCGTCGAAGATAGCCGCCTTCAATGCCGGAGCCAGCGGCAGGCTAGTCGGCACGGAGTAGCCCTTGTAGTTGCGCTTCAACGTGCCTTGCAGCTGCCACTCACCTTGCAGCTGCGGCATCGACCGCACCAAGCGGATGCGGGTAAACCGGGCCAGTTCGCTGACGCGGCCAGGCGGCAACTGCACGCCGACGAATGCGAGTCCCGAGACAAATCGGAATCCACGCGCGGCAATCTTGCCCTCCAGCCGCGTAACTAGTCCCTTGAAAGCGCCAAGAATGTCGGCATCCGACTCCGACGCATGCAGCGTGACATGTACGAACTCAGGCCAGCGCGTGGCGGGGTCGAGGCGCAGCTTCTGTTCCGGGTCGTAGCTGTGGATCGATTCGATTCGGATGAAATGATCCTGCCGAGAGGAAGCGGTACGGGGATCGAGCAGCTTGGCGTCCATGACCCCGAAGTCGTCGGATGTGCCGCTGACAAAAATCGCGGCCGTCTCGGTCACTTTGTCCTGGCCGGTCCCCGGATTGCGGGGACGCACGCGAATGGGCCGCGAGCCCAGAATGGTCAACCCCACGTCACGCAACAGTCCCGCTGGAAAGTAGGTCTTCGCCAGGTAGCTCGGGTGCAGCACAACCTGGGCGGTCACTTCACCGCGGGGTGCAAACTGTGGCGGAGTGTCATCCGCAAACGCACGAATCGCCTGCAACTGCGGGTGCAACACCGTGCGCACGTCATCGATAGTGTACGGGTGACTCTTTTCACCCCCGCCACGTGGCCACGACATCTGTCCGATCAGCTCACGTCCATTTGAAATCAGCACATTGCGCGGTTTAGCACTCATCGGCGGTTATCCCATTCGTTTTAATAGGCGCGAGACGGTGGAGGCATTGATGTTGAGTTGCTTACCGATGGCACGCAGCGACAGTCCTTCTGCGTGCAAGCGACGGATCATCAGATCGCGCTGAATCTCGTCGCTACTGACCACGGTGGGTGTTGCGATGGCGAGCAGCGCATCTTCAAAGGACACGCCGTGCAACGCCACTTGTCTTCGGGCGCGATTAACCAAACGGGTTGCATCGGAGAGCGGATGGCCGACCAGGGACGGCGCGATGGCCATGGCCAGGCTGGACTCGCATCCCAGGTGTTGTAGCAGCGTCTCGATCTGGATCAGCGTGCTCTCAGGAAAACGCAGCCACAGGTCAAAGCGGCGAAACACCGCACGATCGAGCAACTCTTCGTGATTGGTCGCCGCCACGAGCAGTGATGTGGCGGGCCACTCGTCAATGGCCTGCAGCAAGACGTTTACCACCCGCTTGAGTTCGCCCACGTCCTGCCCATCGTCCCGTCGTTTGGCCAGCGCGTCAAACTCGTCCAGCAGCAGCACGCATGGCTGTGCCCTCGCATGCGATAGCACTCGAACCAAGTTGTTGCCGGTTTTGCCTAGCAGGCTGTTAACGGCGGCAGCGAGATTTAGCGTCACCAACGGCAGGTGCAGGCGTTCGGCAAGAAACGTCGCCGCCAACGTCTTGCCGACGCCGGGCGGGCCCGACAGTAACACCGTGCGTGATGGCTGCAGGTCTGCCTCGAACAGGCGATCGGCATGCTTCCACTCGTGAACCAGGCCAGTCAGCGTGCCCTCGATTTCCGGCGTCCAGACCGGTGGTTGATCGAGATGGACCGGGAACTGCACCGTGGTGAGGGGCAGATTGCTCTCGGCATCCACGGGACTCAGAGTGGCCTGATGCGCGGCGGCATCGCGAGCGAGGGTCAAACGGGCCTCGTTTGCTTCGGTCAAGGCCTTGGACAACACCGCGGCAAGCGGACTTTTTTCCCGGCGCAAACGCGCAATGAGGCGACTCAGCCGCAACTGGAATGCACCGGCATTGCCGGCACAACCTTCACGAACCAATGCGACCCATTCGGCAGGGGAAGCGGGCGATGGGGGCACAGAATCCTCGGGGTGTTGCGTCGTGTTGCGCACTGTTGCACACTCGCCGCAACAGGGCAAGCCCCACCATAGACGGGGCAGGGCAGGGGCATGGCGCGCATCCGCAAGGTCGAGATCGAAAACTTCCGCGGCATCCGCCATTTGGCGTGGGACCCGGCGCCCGGGATCAATTGCCTGATCGGCCCCGGCGACAGCGGCAAGTCGACCGTGCTGGATGCCATTGATCTTTGCCTGGGCGCTCGGCGGACGGTCCAGTTCGCTGACAGCGACTTCTACGGCCTTGATACTGCACGACCGATCAGCATCACGCTGACCTTGGGCGGCTTGAGCGATGCGCTGTGCGCGCTGGACGGGTACGGACAGTTCTTGCGTGGCCGCGACCCGGCGACCGGCGCGATCACGGACGAACCGGGTTACGGCACGGAAGTCGTACTTAGTCTCAACCTGACCGTTGCCGGCGACCTTGAACCGGTCTGGAGCCTGTACTCGAACCGCGCCGCGCAACAGGGCCTGCAGCGCAACTTGCAGTGGAAGGACCGGGTCGGGTTGGCACCTGTCCGCATCGGGGCGTCGGCCGACTACCATTTGGGCTGGCAACGCGGCTCGGTGCTCAACCGAGTGTCGGACGAGCGTCTCGATGCATCGCAGGCACTGGTTGCTGCCGCACGGCAGGCGCGCAACTCGTTTGGCGCCCAGGCCGAGGTTCAGTTGCAGCACACACTGCAGCTAGTGGCCGATACGGCGCGCACGCTCGGCGTTCGGGTGGGCGACCGGCCGCAGGCCTTGCTTGATGCCCACGCCGTGTCGTTTGGCGCCGGCACGATCGCTCTGCACGACAGTGCGGGCATCCCCTTGCGTGGTTTGGGCACTGGCTCGACGCGGCTGATGATCGCCGGGCTGCAGCAACAGGCGGGCGCTGCGGCCAGCGTGGTGCTGGTCGACGAGCTGGAGTACGGACTGGAGCCACATCGGATTGCGCGTTTCCTGCATGCGCTTGGCTCGAAGCAGCCGACGTGGCCGGTACAGGCGTTCCTGACAACCCACTCCCCGGTAGCGCTGCGTGAGCTCAGTGGCGCTCAGCTGTTCGTGATGCGCCCAACTGCGGACGGGCACGAGGTACGTTGCGTTGGGCAGGATCAGGACGCACAAAGCACGATTCGCTTGTATCCCGAGGCGTTCCTCGCTCCGTCGGTCATCGTCTGCGAAGGCGCCACCGAAGTCGGGTTTCTACGCGGCTTGGACCTGGATCGAGCGACCCGCGGATTGCCATCGTTGGCGGCACAGGGCGTAGCGTTAGTCGACTGTGGTGGTGGTCCGCCCGAACGCCCCTATCAGCGGGCGAGCGCGTTTGCAGCCCTCGGCTATCGCGTAATGATCCTGCGCGACGGCGACGTGCCGCCGGATCCCAACGTCGAGCGCGCCTTCCTTGAGGCCGGGCACGCCGTAGTGGCATGGGACCCAGGCCACGCCCTGGAGGACCAGTTGTTTGCCCATCTGCCGGCCGCGGCGTGCTGGGCGCTGGTCTTGTTCGCGCATTCGTTGCATGGCGACGTAGTGCGCGCGCACATTCAGTCGGCATCGAACGGCGGCGCCATCACGCTCGACTCAATCTACGCCGAGCTCAGCAACACGAGCCTGCTGTCGGCACCGGTACGTGCGGCGCTGGGGCGGGCATCCCGCGCCCAACGTGCCGGCTGGTTCAAGTCCATTTCCTGGATGGAAGAGGCCGCGCAGACGATCGTGGCGCCATCGCTGGCGACCGCGCCGCCGTACTTGGTGCAACGAATCGACAGCATCTTTACTTGGGCCGCGCATGCCGCTGCCTGAGATCGATCTACTGGGTATTGCGCGCGGCGCCATCACGGCGCCTGCGGGATGCGGCAAGACCGAATTGATCGCGGCCGCTGCGTGCGCACACCGGGGGGCGAAACCGCTCTTGGTACTCACCCACACCAATGCTGGCGTCGCCGCGCTGCGCCAGAGGTTGGACCGTGCGGGCGCCGACACGCGCCGCTATCGAGTGTCCACCATTGACGGCTGGGCCATGCGGTTGATCGCCACCTTTCCCGTACGCAGCGGCCACAACCCGGCGATCCTGGCGTTGACGCAGCCGCGCCACGACTATCCTGCCATTCGCGCTGCCGCGCTCGGACTGCTGACGGCAGGTCACGTGGCCGATGTCATCCGCGCCAACTACGCCCAGCTGATCGTCGACGAGTATCAGGACTGCACGTTGCCGCAGCATCGAATGATCTGCGCACTCGCCGGACTGCTACCGACGTGCGTGCTGGGCGACCCGATGCAGGCCATTTTCGGCTTCGCCGAGCCGCTAGCACATTGGACTCAGGACACTTGCGCCTTCTTTGGGCCGGCCGGCGAACTCGCGACGCCGTGGCGATGGCGCAATGCCGGCACCGAGCGGCTGGGGCACTGGCTGCTCGCCTCCCGGACACGCCTGTTGGCAGGTCAAGCCATCGACTTGAGCGCAGCGCCGCCGGAACTGAGCTGGGTGACGCTGCGCCACGCGGAAGATCACGAGCGGCGCTTGACGGCCGCGCGAACTCAAAGCCCGGTGCGCGACGGCACGGTGCTAATCATCGGGGACAGCATCAATCCGGAAAGTCATGGTCGCCTGGCCAGTCAAACCCCGGGCGCGGTGACGGTCGAGGCGATCGATCTGCGCCATTTGACCGCGTTCGCGAACACATTTTCCGTGGAGGCACCGGACGCGCTGGAGCGTTTGCTGCAGTTCGCCCAAAGCGCCATGACCAACGCCAGTGCCCAACCATTTTCGCAACGGATCGCCAGCTTGCGTGCGGGGCGCGCGCGTAACCCGGCAACCTCCGCCGAGACCAGTGCGCTTGAGTTCTTGCAAGGCCCCACACTGAGTGCTGCCGCCGCGCTACTGGAAGCCCTTCGTGCGCAAGTCGAAACGCGCGTGCACCGTCCTGCAGTGCTGTTCGGCGCACTTAAGGCGCTGCGCATGGCTGCTGGCAGCGGACAGCCGTTGGCACAAGCGGCGGTCGCAGTTCGCGAGGAGAACCGTCACCTGCCGCGGTCGATGGGTCGGCGCGCCGTGGGCAGCACTCTGCTGCTCAAAGGGCTTGAGGCCGATGTAGTGGTGGTGCTCAATGCGGATGTGTTGAATGCGGCAAATCTGTATGTCGCTCTGACCCGGGGTGCTCGACGAGTAGTAGTGTGCAGTACCCAGTCCATTCTGGCGCCGTGCTGAGCGCGAGAGTCTGGATCTTTCAGTCTTCTAGGAGACGAGCGGCCGGATTCGCCGAAGCTCCGCCGGTCTGGAAGTACCCGATCACACTCGACACCGACCGGTGCTCCGTCAGCTGCATGATCGCCGGCAGCGCCACGCCTTGGCGACTGGCTTCAGTCACAAACCCCGACCGCAGGCTATGCCCGCCAAAATCCCCCTCCAGCCCGGCCAGGCGCGCCCGCCTCTGCACGATCTCCCCCACGGCGGCCGGGGAGAGGGCAGGGCCGACGCGCTGCTTCCAGAGCCGCCGGAAGATCGCCCCTTCGGTGATCCCGGCTGCGTCCAGCCAGTCCTGCAGGGCGAGGGCGGCCCGATCGAGCACCGGCTTGTCCGGGGTCGAGGTAGCAGTAGCCCCGGCCTGCTGGGTCTTACTGTGCTCCAGCCGGTAGATATAGCCCGCCTCGCCAATCCGGCGCAGGTCGCGCAGGTCGGCAGCGGCGATCTCGCTGCGCCGACGGCCGCCACTAGCGAACCCGAAGCAGAGTAGAGCGCGATCCCGAATTCCTTCCAGGCTGTCGTCGCAGGTGGCCAACATGGCCTCCAGCTCGGCCAGGGTGATCGCAGTCTTCTTGCGTGGGCGCTCGCCGCGCTTGACCGCGGCCCGCGCTGCGCGACTGAGCACGGTGCGGATTGCCGGCTGCTCGCACGGATTGGCCATGTGCTTGAGTCGGTGAGCGGTGGAGAGCACGGCAATGCGATGGCGCACGGTGGCCAAGGTCCACGGGCCGTCCTTGGCTTTGAGGCCATACGAACTGGAGCACGGTGGCTTCGGGTACCGGCAAGGTCAGCTCGATGCCGTAGCGCGCCGCGTGCCAGCCGGCCCAGTAGCGCAGGGCGCTGGTGTAGCTGCGGGTGGTGTTCTCGGCCGCGGCTTCGGCCAGCAGCTCTCGGACCGCATCGGCAGCCTGTTGGGCCAGCTGTTCGGGCAGTGCTAGACAGGCGGCCGTCGCGGCAAGCGCGGGAATTGTAGAAATATCTTTCATACTATGTAATGTACGCTACGTTTAGACGGCCATACCCACGATAATCATCACTTATCGCGAGTACGCTACCAGCAGAGTAGGGCGCCAGTAAAGGAGACTTCGCATGGCCCGGGGCATCACTGAATCTGACGTCCATAGCGCCGCCGACGAATTGGTCGGCAAGGGCGAACGCCCAACCGTCGAGCGGATCCGGACTCACCTGGGGACAGGCTCGCCGAACACCGTGACCCGCTGGCTGGAGACGTGGTGGAAGCGACTTGGCACGCGCCTGCAGCCAGCGCGTCCGGACCTGGAAGATGCACCAGCGGTGTTGGCAGAACTCGCCGGACAATGGTGGGAGCTAGCGTTGAGTCATGCCCGGGAGGCCGCCCATCGAGAGCTTGCAGCAGCTGAGCAGTCACTGGCCGCCCGGCGTGATGCACTGGAGGCAAAGTCCCGGCTTGTAGCTGACGAGCTGACGCAAATGCGCTCAGAGCGCGACGATGCTCTCACAGGAGAGAGGATTGCCGCTACGCAAGCTGCAGAGCTACAGCGATTGGTTGACCAGCTCCGTCTGCAGATGTCAGAGCTTGTAGAGCAGCGGGATGTCGAGCTTCGAAGAGCTGATCGAAATGAAGCATCGAGACAGCAACTCGACGCCAGGCTTCATGAGGCGCTAGAAACGGCGAAATCTGAGCGAGAAGACTGGGCCGAGTACACCAGATCTGTCGAGAATCGGGCGCTCAGCGATGTTGATCGCGCCCGACAGGAGGTGAAAGAACTCCAGGTGCAGCTAAGCAAGGCATCCGAGCAACACAGAGCTCTTGAGAAGCAGCTGCGCCAGGATATCCAGACCGCCCAAGCAGCGGCCGCCACGGCCAGTCAGGCTGCCGATATCCTGCGCGGCAGATGTGACGCGCTCGAGGGACAACTTTCAGGGCTTCGAGATTTGCCAGCTCAGCTGGAAGTTGCATTAAAGCGATCCAAAGAAGTTCGCATCGCTGCTGATGTTAGGCCGAAACGCAAGCGGCCGAAGCAATGAGCGCGCTGAAGTAGTACTTTTACTTGGAAGGCTCGCCTCCAGAAGGCGAGCCGAATCGCCTCGGTTCCTGCAGTCGAGCCTAGTGGACGCCAACTAATGGCGCTACTTACTTGATGGAGGCGCCAACTTCAGAGAAGTAGCACTAATACGTTGAGCGGCGTAACAACTTTAGTTGGGTCGGCTGCGAGGAGGGCGGCTTGGCGCTCGGGGGGGCAGCACCAGCTGGGTGGCCGTTCAGCGCCGCGCGCCGTGAGGCACGTTCAGCCTATATTTCGCATAATGTATATTATGTTCTACGCTGCAGGCCTTAGCACCTGACACGGCACATCGAATGGAGCCCCACGCTGTTTGGGATCCTGCTCGCTTGCCCACAGGCTCCCCTATGACCAAACCACACGGTTTCGTGAGGTCTATCACTCACTCTGCCATTTCCAGCTTTCCGCCAACCGTCATACGCCGCCATGCGCCCACGTAACGCAGGTACCTGCCAATGAAGATGCCGGTGAATCCACCAGAAAGCACCAGGTAGACAATCCGGAAGCTGCCGGCGTTGCCCAGCGCGGGCGATACCGCAAGCGCGGATTCGAAGCCGTACTTCACGGCGAACGTGACCAGCAGCAACGGCAGCAGGCTGTAGTCCGCGCTGCGCCACAGCGTCCCTGTTGGCAGGTTGACGCTCAGCTTCACGTGACGCAGCAGCATCCACCCGGCACCCATTCCAACCACGATGCCCAGCAGCCATTCACCCCACACGTCCCAGGAGCCGTCATACCGGTGGATGATCGACCAGAGACCCCACGCAGTAAAAAGAACCGGTACCACCGCCAACGCTGAGAGCGAGGTTTTTCCGGGCTTCATCGCAGCGACGCCGCGTGTGATCAGAAAGGCCAGAAGCACCCAGATCCAGATCGGGGTGTGCGAAATGAGCTGCTGCAGCATGTTCACAGGGAGTCCTTCGTGTGTGTGAGCGCTGGTCGTGCGGCGCCGTGCGGTGGTGAGTCAATTCTGGCGCTGCGCATTCCCGGGACAAGTGACAGCTGTCAGGCATAACGGGTGCACACGTTCGGGGCGCGTGACCCGGTGCCCACACATGACCGGCGGCAGCGTACGATTAACGGATGAACCCCGTGGCTCCGCGTCCTGCCGTGGGCGCCCGCCTTCGGTCTTGCCACGCTGCCTCGCCACGCTGCGCCCGGCCACCCAGATCACTTTCTTTCCCGATGCCTGACGCCCTGCCCGTTCCTGCCCGGTACTACCAGTTCGATGACCTGCACATCGACGTGATGCGGCAGCAGGTCACGCGGCAAGGTGGAGAAGCACTGGACGTGTCCGGGCTCAGCTTTCGTCTGCTGCATTACCTGCTGACGCAGGGAACGCGGGTGGTGGGGTTCGATGAGCTGATCGCCGGCATCTGGTCACCGGCACATGTCAACGAGGAAACGGTGACCCAGCGCGTACGCCTGTTGAGGCAGGCGCTCGGTGACGATGGCCGGCAGCCGCGCTACCTGCGTTCGGTGCGGGGCCAGGGGTACCAGCTCTGCAGCGAGCCTTCGGCCAGCATCGCCAGGCCCCCTGCCCTTGCCCCTGCCCGGTCGTGGCCACGCCCCGTCGTTGCAGGCGGCATCGCGCTGCTGGTGGCAGTCGTCGTCGTGGGCTGGCAATGGAGCCGAAGCCCCACCGCTGCCCCGCCAGCGCTGCTGCAGCGTGCCGACTACTATGCCGGCATCGGTCAGCGGGACAACAACGAACGGGCGCTCGCCCTGTATCGGCAGCGGTTGCAGGAAGCGCCTGACGACACTGGGGCCATGCTGGGCATCGCCCGCGCGCAGGCCGCGCGTCTGTGCCTGTATGGCGGAAGTGAGAATGATGTCGATCAGGCGCAGGCGATGGCCGAAGCCGTGCTTGAACGGCAGCCACGATCAGCGGCTGCCCATGCGGCGCGGGCCTATGCGCTGGATTGTCGTGGCGACGTCGGTGCGGCCCTCGCAAGCTATGAGCGCAGCGTGCAACTGGATCCCGATGCCGATGCCAGCCGCGCGTCGGCGGCCTACCTGTACGGGCGCCAGGGCCGCCTCGCCGATGCGCTCGCCGCCAATCTCGCGGTGCGCCACCCCGAGCGCGTGCGTTTTCTGGCGCTGCAGGTCGCCTCCAACCTCGACCTGCTCGGCTACGCCGCCGCTGCCGAAGCGCGCTACCGGCGCAGCTTCCAGCTTTATCCGGACAACGTATTCTCCAACATTGCCTGGCCCGCCTTTCTCTACCGGCACGGGCGCACGGATGAAGCCCGCGCTGCCTTGCGCGAGGCACAGGCGCGAGGCACCGCACACGCCGACCTGCATCTGCTCGGCGCGGAACTGGCGCTGCTGCAGGCAGACCCGCATGCCGCTCGGCAGGAGGCAGGCAAGGCACGCGCACTGAAGCCGCATGCGAGCCTTCCCGCGACAGTGGCCTGGGTCACCGGCGGCGAGGCCAGGCCTGCGGCATCGGCACTGATGGAGAAATCGAAGCAGCTGCGCGACGGCATGGCGCATGGCAGCGACGCCATCGATGGGCTCGACGCCGCCCTGCTCGCCGATCTCGCCGGTGACCGCCCGGGCGCGTTGGCCGCGCTGCAGGCGGCGGTTGCGGCCGGATACCGTGACGCCGGCTACCTGCGCGTGTCGCCGCTGTTCGCGGGCCTGCGTGAAGATCCTGGCTTCCCGCCGGTGCTGGCGGCCATCGAAGCTGCGATCGCCGCCGAGCGGGAAAAGGCCGCCGGATGGCTGCCGGCTGATGCAGGCGATCTCACGGCAGTGCGCTGAGGATGTAGTCCTGCAACAGCCTCCGGGTTTCCTGATGCATGCCGCGCTGGTTGTAGCGGGTGCGCGTGACCACGACGACCAGCTGTTTCTCCGGCACCACGAACACCGCGTTGCCTCCGTTGCCGGACAGGGTCCAGGCCTCAAGCTCGTGGGCGCCAACAGTGAACCGGAAGCGCCAGATCTGGTAGCCGTAATCAGCGTCGAACGGCGTCTGCGCGCTGACCCGCATCATCGCCCTCACCCACTCCGCGGACAGCACCTGGCGGCCATTCCAGCGTCCATTGTCGGCAAGCAACTGCCCCAGCCGGGCCAGGTCACGGCTGCGGTACAGGGTGCCGCCGCCGCCCATGCCGACGCCTTCGGAGGCGAGCTGCCAGACTGACGTACGGATACCCAGCGGACGCTCCAGCACGTCTGCAGCAAAACGCTCCAGCGGCATGCCCGCCGCGCGTTCGACGATGGCCCCCAGCAGAAACGAGTTGGCGGTGCAGTATGCGAACGCCCTGCCGTGCGGGCTGTCGGCCGGACGCGGGGTCCACGGCGCGTACCCGCGCTCGGGCAGGTCCAGGGCGAAGCCGGTCCAGTCGGCGCTGAGGTACATGCGTTCCTCATGGCCGGCCGAATAGTCATTGTTGTCGTCACATTCCCAGGGCGCGCTCATGGTCAGCAGGTCCTCGATGGTGATGGCATCCTTGAATCTGCCGGGATGCGCCGGCGTGCGATCCGGAAAAAAACCCAGCACCGGTGCGTCGATCCCTGCGATCAGGCCACGATCGATTGCCGCACCCACCAGCATGGCGGTCACGGTCTTGGTCAGCGACCGGGTGTTGTGCAGGGTCGTTTCATCGGCTCCGTTGAAGTACGCCTCGTGCACCAGTTCGCCCTGGTGGACGACCAGCACGCTGGTGGTATCGGGGGCCTCCCCGCGAAGGACGGCGGCATCCAGGGCGGCAAGCCGTGTGGCATCCAGGCGATGGCTGGTCGCACTGGCGACCGTCCAGTCGAGCGATTCCGGGCTTGATGCAGCAGCGGCCGGAAGCGCAACGCAGGACACGAGAGCGAGCAGCAGGGCAAGGCAGTTGGGACACGTCATCGAGGCACTCCTGTAGGAACACGCAGTCAAGCCTGCCGGCGGATGAAGTGCCTGATGGCTCGATGAAGAATCATGAAGTCCATTTCAATCAATGACCTGCACTACAGTGCCATGCCGGATGTCCCGCTCATGCCCGCCAGACAAAAATGCCCCGGCGCAAGGCCGGGGCATGAATGAGTCCTTATATGGACAGCTTCTTTCTTTCGATGCCGGTCAGAAGTCGTACTGTGCCGACAGGCGCAGGTAACGCGGCGTCTGCCGTGCCTGCGGCAGCAGGTACGTGTTCGACACGGTGTACGGCGCCGATTCGGACGTCACATCCACCTGCAGCGGCTTGTCTTCGTTCAACACGTTGAACACCTGCAGGGTCAGGCCCAGGCGACCGTCGAGGAAGTTGGCCGGACGATAGCCCACGCTCAGATCCAGGTTGCGGGTCCACGGCGTACGCTTGGAGCCCGGCGTGGCCACCGAGCCGAAGCAGGTGTGGTACGAGGCGTCATAGCCGATCGGATCCGCCGCGGTGGAGCCTTCGTCGATGGTGCCATCCGGATTGAAGTAGCCCAGGCAGCTGATCGGCGTACCGGACTGCACGCGCAGGTTGCCGGCCACCGTCCATTCCGGCGTAAGCGCATAGCTGCCGAACAGCTTGATCTGGTGACGGCGGTCGTTGGCCAGATAACCGTTGGCGTACTCCATCATCTGCCACGCATCCCAGTCCTGCGTCTTGGAGATGTTGGTCTGGCCGAACTCGGACTTCACCTGGCCTTCGTTGTTGCCCTTGCTCTTGGCGTAGGTATAGGTCAGGCGGCTTTCCCAGACGCCATCGAACGGATGATCCAGGTAGATGTCCACCGCCTGGTAGGTGCGCTTCAGGCCGTTCTTGAATCCCCAGTCCGTGGATGTCATGCGGTAATCGCTGCGGCCACCGATATGGTTGCCCTGCGCGTCCACGTTGGCCAGGCTGAAGTTGTTGGAGCCACCGGGGTTGAACATGTAGCAGTAGGCAATCTCGACATATTCACCGTTGCCCTTGGCCGCGATGAACTTGCCTTCCTTCGAACCGGTTTCGGTCAGGCCGTTGGCATCCATGAAGGTGTACGGATCGCAGACGTCGTCGATGGACGACTTCAGGTCGCGATAGGTCAGCTTCACGCCCGCAATCCACTTCTCGCTGATCTGCTTGTCCAAGCCGAGGATGTACTCATCCTGGTACATGTTCTTGAGATCGGACGGCGCGAAGGAGAGCACATCGACCGGCGTGCCGTACTCGCCGTTGGACGACACCGCGCCCGGCGCTGGACGGCCATTGGTGCCCGGAACGGCAACCAGGCCGGTCGGGGCGCCGTTTTCGTCGATGCCGCTGTAGGTGAAGTATTCGCTGGTGTACGTGGACGCCGAGGCACCACGGATGGCCACGTTGTTGGGCATGGCCAGGTAGTAGCGACCGGCGTTGCCGAAGACCTTCAGGCTGGCATCACCCAGCACGTCCCAGCTGAAGCCCAGGCGCGGCGCCCACTGGTTCTTGGACGACATGTACGCCTCACCCGAGTTGTTCTTGTTGGTGAACTCGTCGTTGCGGATGCCGAGGGTCAGCAGCAGGGAATCGGTGACCTGCCAACGGTCTTCCAGATACCAGGCTTTCTGCTCCAGCGACATGTCGGTGTTGGTGAAGTAGTCGCGCTTGATGGCGTAATACGTACTGCCGGGGGCACCCACACCCAGGGCCGAATTGATGTTGCCGTTCGGGTTGGCCGTGGTCTGGTAGAGCCAGTAATCGGACACCTGCGAGGTGCCCTCGTTCTCTGCCTCGAACTTGATGTTGTCCACGCCCAGGCTCAGGGTGTGGTCGCCAACAATCCATTCGAGGTCGGCGCGCAGGCCATCGGTGTTGTTGACGCCGTCACGGCCCTGGTAACCGGCCAGGCGGCTGCGGACCGGTACCCCGCCGTTAAGGGCCGGATTCTGCAGGGTCGGGTTGCCGATGTGGGGCACACCCGGCAGCGTGTACGGGCTATCGCGGGCGGTGAACTCACTCTTTCCGTAGGTGGCGTTCAGGGTCAGGGTGTCGGTCAGATAACCCGTGTACTTGAAGATCTTGTATTCGCTGTCCCGCTCCTGCTCGGTCGGCGTGACATCCTGGCGGTCGCCGATCTCGCCGGTTTCGATGTCATAGGAACGGTAATAGCCGGTGTAGTCCTCCTTCTCCTTCATCCACGTTGCTTCAAGCAGGTGGTTGTCGGTGATGTTCCAGTCGATCTTGGCGTAGATCTTGGGGTTGTCGGTCTCGGCATAGGTGCGCCGTGCCGAGCCCAGCGAGGTGGAGTTGGTGTCCTGGTCGGTCTTCTGGGCCTCTCCGGCCAGGAAGAAGAACAGGCGATCCTGGATGATCGGGCCGCCGACATAGGCGCTGTAGGTGGTGCTGTCGGTCTTTTCGCCCTTGCCGCGCGAGTACAGCGTGCCTGCCGCGTCGGGATCCTCATACACGTAACCGTCCGGCAGCGCGGTGCCCGGCAGATAGAGATCCTTGTACTGCTCACGGACTGAGTTCGGTTCCCAAAGGACCTGGCCGCCGAAGCTCCAGTCGTTGGTGCCGCGCTTGCCGATCTGGTTGATCACACCGCCCGCGGAGCGGCCGTACTTGGCGCTGTAACCACCGGTGTAGGTTTCCTGCTGGGAAATCGCGCCGTACGGCAACGAGAAGCCGCCCAGGTTGGAGACGGGCTCACCGCTGAAATAGCCGTTGATGTAGTACGCGTTCTCCGACACGCCGGAGCCGCCGAAGGACACCAGGCCACTGAGCGCGCTGTAGCCGGCTGCGCCGGCGACCGCGCCGGGTGCCAGCAGTGCCAGCGCTTCGGCGGAACGGCCCAGCGGCAGACGTGCCAGCTGCTCGGCGGTGATGACCGTACGCGTGTCGGTGGTGGTGAGGTCGATCGCGGCCGGAGCCAGCGCGGTGACCGTGACCGATTCCAGCGTGGTCGTTGCGCCGCTGCTGCCACTGGTACCGAAGGAGCCGTCGACACTGGAACCGACGATCACGTTGATCTGGCGCGTACCGATCACCTGCTCGCCACGGCGGACGGTGAGGGTGTAGGTGCCGACCGGCAGTGAGCCTACGGTGTAGCGGCCATTGGCGTCGGTGCTGACAGTGCGACTGAAGCCGCTGTTGTTGGCGACATGTACGGTTGTGGTGGTGCCGGATTCAACCGGAATGCTGCCCTGGATGCTGCCGGTGGTGCTCTGGGCGTGGACGCCGCCCGCAATGCAGAGGCTCAACGCTACGCTCAGCGTGGCACGTTGCAGTGTCTTGCGCTTGACCATTGGTGCTCTCTCTCGGTGTGGTGGGGGTGCTGCCAGCAGGCTGTCTAACCTAAACAGCAGATGACTGGACAATAGCGCTCACCGAGTGGCTTCATTAACAGATCGTGAAGTTTTTTATATGAAAATATGTTATATGCATAAATATCAATAGGTTGCGCCATTATCCGACAGCTATCCGACTCGCATGACTGAACATTTGATTACGGAGCGATGAAACATCCTCTCGATTTTCTGCCACCTGCAGGCGCACAGAGGGCGTCGCTGGATGACGTGGGATACCCGCTCGGATCAAGGCTGCAGCCCCTTCAGGAAGATGCGCGAACCCATGACACGGATGTCGAGTACGGACAGGCCTGATCCTGCTTTCCGCCTGGTCGTGACTGCCGTCGCCGGCCTCATGCTGTGTTCGCCTGCAGCGGTGCCGAGGCAGACGCGCACCCTGCCCCGCCTGCAGCGCCGGTGGCTCAGCGCAGGAAGAACTCCACCGGCGTTGTCACCTTCACCGGGTCACCGGGGATGTCGGCCGGCGGCGGTGGCAACGGGCTGGCGCGGCGGACGGCCGCCAGCGCTTCGGCGTCCAGCGCGTCATGGCCGCTGCTGCGTGCGACGCTCGCGTCCAGCACGTTGCCCTGCCGGTCTACGGCATAACGCATCTGTACGACGCCTTCGTAGCGTCGGCGCTGCGCCACGCGTGGGAAACGTTTGAACTTTTCAAGATGGCCAAGCACCTGGCCCTGCCAGTCGGCGAGCGCCCGGCTTGTGGCGCCAGCCACCGCCTCGCTGGCCTGGTACTGCTCGCTTTGCGGAGCCTGCACGCTGGGCGGTGCGCTGGCGTCGCTGGCCGGGGCGCTGTCCCTGTCCTGCTGCGGCTGGCCACGGGCCTGCGTTACAGCCGGCGCCTGCCGGCTCAGCGCCACGTTGTTCTCGGCAACCACGGGCCTGGGCTCGGGCGGCATGGGCGGCGTCGGATCGCGCCGGGGCACCGCGGTACGCGCGGCCTGCTCCTGCCGCAGCGGCCCGGGAGGCAGCTCCGTGGGCGGCGCGGAGGGCGCGCGCGTGGCCGCTGCAAGCTCCACCATGACCGCCTGCGCGTGCAGCGGCACGGGCTCCGGTGCGTGCCAAGCCGGCCACCACCACAGCACGGCGGCGGCGAGCAGATGCGCCACGAGCACCGCGCTGGCGCTGACGGCCCAGCGCAACCAGGAAGGCTCCTGCCGCACTACGCTCATCCCTCGCTGTGCTCCAGCCCAACCAGTGCGACCTTGAGATAGCCGGCGTCACGAAGCGCGTTCATCACCGCCATCAGCTCGCCATAGGGCACCGCGCTGTCCGCCCTGACGAATATCCGCTGGTCGTGGTCACCGTTCGTGGCCGCATCCAGCCGCGCCTTCAGGTCGGTTCGCTGGATCCGATCCTGGTCCAGGCTCAGGGACAGATCCCGCTGCACGGTCAGCCACGTCGGCTCGCGGTCGCTGGACGACGGCTGCGCGCTGACGGCAGGCAGCTCCACCGGCACATCGACCGTCGCCAGTGGCGCGGCGACCATGAAAATGATCAGCAGCACCAGCATCACATCGATGAAGGGCGTGACGTTGATTTCGTGATTCTCCTCCAGCTCATCGTCGTCACGGCGGTTCGCGGTAGCCATGGGGGTTCCTCGTCGGCTCATGAGGACAGCGGCGGCAGTGCGGCAGACGCCGCAGCGTGACGATCAAGATCGCGCGAGACCAGTTGCTGGATGCTGGCCGAGAGGTCACCCAGATCGCCCTTGAGGGTGCCCAGGCGGCGCGCGAAGTGGTTGTAGATCACCACTGCGGGAATGGCGGCGACAAGCCCCATCGCGGTGGCCAGCAGTGCTTCGGCGATACCCGGCGCCACCACCGCCAGATTGGTGGTGTTGGAGCGGGCGATACCCACGAAGCTGTTCATGATGCCCCACACCGTGCCGAACAGGCCCACGAACGGTGCGGTGGCGCCGATCGTGGCCAGCAGACCGGTGCCGATGCGAAGTTGCCGGATGTACGCCATCTCGCTGCGTTCCAGGCGCCAGCCCAGCCGTTCCTTGATACCCGTCGTTTCCGTCAGGCCCGCGGACTGCTGCAGTTCGGCACGCGCTTCGGCCATCAGCTCATGGGCGATGCCGACGGTCAGTCGCGGGTCCTCCGCCGCATCGGACAGCGCGCCGGACTGTCCCAGCACGGCGCGCGCGGCGCGCAGCGTCGTGCGGATGTGCCGCAGTTCCCAGCTCTTGGCCAGCAGCACGGTCCAGGTTGCGAACGAGGCCAGCGCCAGTCCGATCATGACCGCCTGCACCACCCAGTCGGCATTCTGGAACATCTGCCACGGGCTCAGGTCGGCGGGAAGGTGTGCGTTTACGTTCTGCATGAAGTCGATCCCATGTCCGGGTCAGGAGAGTGTGTGTTGCAGGCGGCCGGCCAGCGTTGGCCCCTGCCCGTTTCAGGGTTCGGGCCGGCACCACAGCCACAGCAGCACGCAGGCCATGCACGCGATGATGATCGCCACGCTGGGCCGGTGCGGAATGCTCACTGCCGAAAACGTGCCTGCCAGCGCCATGGTCGCGGTGGCGGCCCACTTCGCACGACGTGGCAGCCTGCCGGCCTGCCAGTGCGTCAACAAGGGACCAAACAGCCGATGGCGCAGAATCCAGGCATGCAGCCGTGGCGAACTCCGCGCTGCCGCCCATGCCGCCAGCAGCACGAACTCGGTGGTTGGCAGGCCCGGGGTCACGACGCCCACGAAGGCCAGCCCCAGGCAGACCACCGCCAGCACCTGCAGCAGCAGGCGACGGATGCCGTGTACGGGTGGCCTGGGCCGGGGTGCGGTCATCGGCGTGGATACCGTCTGTTTCATGTATGCGGCGTGGCCTCGACCGCCGCCTGCGTCTTGTCGGGCAACGGCAGTTCCTGTTCAACGTAGCCTCGCACGGTGCGGAAGGCGTCCTCTGCACCCTGCACGACCTCAGCCTCCTGGGCAGGCGTCAGGTCGATGGCGTCCAGCGCTGCGGTGAACTGGCGCCAGTGGCGGGCCGCGCCTTCCGCGTGCGGGGCCAGGTGGCGTGCCCCGAAGCCATTGGCCAGGCCCAGTTTTTCCCGCGCCAGCTTGGACAGGACCGCCCCGCCCAGGTTGGAACCCTCGGCGACGTACAGCCAGCCCAGTGCGGTCGGCAGCGAGGCGTGCCCATCCAGTCGGCCCGGCGCGGCGGCCGGCACGGCCGAGCGCAGATCACCCAGGTCGTTGGCGATCAACAGCAGCCGACGGCGCGACGCCAGCTGAGGGATCGCCTCGGCGAACGCCGGATCGGCGTAGAGCGCGTCGAGATCGCGATGGAAGCGGTACTGCGCGCGCAGGAAGCCGGCGAAATGGGCACGGCTGGCGAAGATGTCCGCGCGCATGATGCGCGTGTCCAGCGCATCGTGGACCGCATGGGTGGCGGCCTTGAGGCGGCGGCTGCGGGAGGATCCAGGATCTGCGATATCGTCGTTCATGGTGGCTGCTGCGAGAGTAGACAGGGAATGGGATGGTCGGGGAGCCGCGTGTCGGCAGCGCTCAGAACGTGCGCTCCAGTTTCAGGCTGACTACGCTTTTGTCGTAGCTGTACAGCCAGTCGACCGAGCTGTCGATCCGGTTGTGGCGCAGGGTCAGCAACGGCGTGAAGCCCGCCATTGCCCAGCGCATGGCCTTGATGACGAAGATGTAACCCTGCTCGTCATCTTCGCGACGGGCCTCCAGCAGCGCATTGCTCGCGCCGTGCTGGCGCCGCCGCCAGGAAGCGGACAGCGTGCTGCTGAAGCCCTCCGGCCATTGCAGCGCGGCGCCCAGGCGCACGCCCTTCTGCCGGTATGCGGTGACCGCCAGCGGCGTATCGTTGTCGACCAGATCGACGCCGCCGAACAGCGTCCAGCGTGGCCCCAGGCTGCGGAAATACGTGAGATACACTGAACGCGATACACCATCGTAGTAAGGCGAATAACTGGACTGGCGATAGCTCAGATCCTTCCAGTCACCTTCGAGCTTCAGCAGCGAGGTGGCCGACATGCTGTAGTTCCACTCCGCGTGCAGACCCCAGGCCCCATACAGCGCGGAATTTCCCAGCGTCTGGTAATCGAACGATGGGGCGAACGCCAGGCTGTGGCGTGCGCTGCGGAAACTGTAGCCAGCCTGGGTGGTCAGGCTCGCTTCGTTGTAGGCGCTGTGGTTGCGGTATGCCTGTCCGAACAGCAGCGAGCGCAGGTACAGGCCATGATGTCCCTTCAGGGGCAGATGCCTGCTGAGGCTGCCATCGAAGTCGATCCCACTGGCAACGATCGCATCGGGCAGACGGCGGTCGACGTAGCAGAAGCCGTCGGTGTCGGCGAGCAGGCAGGTGTGGCTGGCCGAGGTGCGGTTGACGTTGTCGCTCCATGCCGGTCCCAGCGCCAGCGTGCCGTTCCATGAGCGACGGTTTTCCAGCGCCTGGCGAAACGTCGCCACGGTCCTGCGCACGCCCGCCGTCCTGGCATCGGATGCATCGATGGACGCTTCGATGGCCTGGAAGAGCTCGGCGGCTTCGCGGTCCTGCTGGTCCTCGAACAGCGTCCGCGCCAGTTCCAGGCGGCCCGGCAGGAAGTCCTGCTGCAGTGCAAGCAGTGCGCGGAATTCGCGTTCCGCCTCGTCATGGCGTCCCTGCAGGCGGGCCAGCATGCCCTGCGCGTAGTGCTCCAGCATCGCATCGCGGCCAGGCAGGGTGAGGTATTCATCGAGGAACCGCGCGGCGGCCTGCCACTGCCGGTTCTGCAGTGAAAGGTACAGTGCGCGCCCGACGTCATTGGCGTTGTGCGCGACGGTATGCGTCTGCCCGTCAACGGTGATGGTGGGGCGCCCGGCGTCCTGCTCCTCCCTCAGAAGCGCACGCTCGCGCTCGACACCCTGCTGCTCGGTGCGCTGTTCAAGGAGACGGCGGAGATCATCCTGCTGCTGCGCCTGCACAGGCACGCTTGCCAGCAGGAACAACGCCGGCACGATGATCCGGTATGGCATCCGCCGGCGGGCCGGCAAGGTGGGTTGCATGGGTAGAACGTCCCGACGACGGCAAGGACTGGCGGAGGGCTCGTCCTTGCACTTTTTCATGTACTACGAAAAATCCCTGCCGGAAACCGGCAAGGCACTGCACGCGTTACCGCGCGCCGCCGAACGCCACATCCTTGGACCGGTCGGCGAAGGTCGCGATGCCCGCCAGCGCCGCCGCGTTGCCGCCGTAGAAACGGCCCTCGACGGTACCGGCGGTGGAATCCGCACGTGCCACGCCGCTGAAGGTTGCGGTGGACGGATTGATGGACACGTAGTTGACCAGCGTGCTGCTGCCGAGGGCCAGCGTGTTGACCGTGCTGGAACCGGTACGGGTCAGGCTGCCGCTCAGGCGGTTGGTGGAGAAGTTTGCGGTGAACGTGCCGTTCAACACGCTGCCGCTACCGGAGTTGTTCAGTCCGGTCACCGCATAGGACGCCGTGCCGCTGGTGGGCAGCGTGGTGCCGGTGGTATCACCGACGTAGTAAACGGTGTGGTCGCCGGCGCTGACGTTGCCCGTGCTGGACCACTCGCCGAACCACACATCGCCGCTGCCCGCACGCGCGAACGTGAAGACGCCCAGGTTGCCGGGGTGGTCGGCATCGGCGGGCATGTTCAACTGGTAGACCGGGCCGGTGCCGGAGTACCGCGACAGCCCCTGGAAGTCCACCTGCAGGTCGATGCCGCTGGCCTGTACGGAGATGCCGGCCAGGCCTGGGGTATGCACCGTGCCTGCCGAAACATCGGACTTGCCGATGCGCACCTTGCTGCTGTCGCTGGTGCCGCCAAGGAACGGCGCCTCGGTGGACTGCGCCTGGGCCAGTCCGGCGACGGACAGGGCCGCCAGCGCGACGCTGAGGATGACGAGCTTGCGTTGGGTCTTCATGGAATACCTCATCAGTTCATGGATGCAACGGAAGTGGGTGGGCATCCTGCCCTGCACAACAACTCCTCCTGGAGGGGGCGCGGCGTCAGAATCTCGCGGTCAGGCTGAGCTTCAGCGTGCGTCCGGGCGCGGCGACGAGCGCGCGCGTGGCCGGGTCGATGTAGTACTGATCTGTCAGGTTGGTGCCGGTGAATTCGACGCTCAGGTGCTCGTCGAACCGATAGCTGACATAGGCGTCGAACAGCAGGGTCTTTCCCCACGAATAGGGATAGTTGGTCGTGGCCAGCAACGGCCCGCCGTCCTGTGCGTTGGCGCGGTAGAAATCCAGGTCCGTGTTCTTGTACTGGCTGTAATAGGTCACCCGGCCACCAATCTCCAGGCGCCTGTCCAGGAAGCGTCCGCCCAGCGAGCCGTTGGCCGAGAACTCCGGCGTGGCCTGGGTAAGCAGGTAGCCTTGGGGGAAGCCATACTTCACGCAGGTCGACAGGAACAGATCGGACGACACGCCATTCGCATCGACGTGCTCGCCGGCCTTGTTGATGCTGGTCAGCAGCGCGTGGCTGGCATCGCAGACTTCGTTGTCCAGCATGTAGTTCACGCCGAGGTCGGTAAAGAACCGTCCGCCGTCGTAGCGTGCGGTCAGCTCCAGCCCATGGATGGTCTGCTTGTCGATGTTGCTGAAGCTCAGGCGGCTGTCGCGCTCGATCACGTCGCGGGTCTTGTTCGAGTAATACGCCAGCTTCAGGTCGGCATGTCCTTCATCGCTGGACAGCAGATGGCTGAAATCGTGGATGTAGGCCGCTTCCCAGTTGTAGGTGTGCTCCGGCTTGAGGCTCAGGAACGGATTGATGTTGGCCGAGAACCCGATCGTGCTCTCGAACAGGCTGGGGAACCGCATGGCTTCGGAATAACGGACATAGACGCGATCGTAGTCGCTGAAATTCACCGTGGCCGAGAAGGCCGGTACCCAGGCGTGATCGCGTTTCTTTTCGGCAACCGCGGTGACGTACTCGTTGACTGGGCTGGTGTGGCAGTAGGTTCCGTCGCTGCGCCCGTTGCTGGTGGCCAGCGTGCCATCGGCCTGCAGATGCTGCTGCGCATCCTCCAGGAACTGACCGTTCAGGCAGGGATTGGTGCCGGCGCTGTACTTGCCATCGGCATCCGGCGCCCAGGGCAGGTTGTGCTCTTCCCGCACCGTCCTGACCTGCAGCGCATCCCACGCCTCCTTGATCAGCGCGTCCAGATCGATACCTTCGGCTTCGAACGCGGCCCGGTTGGCCTCCGCTTCCGCCACGGCTTCGGCGATCGCATCGTATTCGGCCTGGTCGAATTCGGTGCGCTGCGTCCAGTACGAGGCCTGGCGGGACACGGTGGCACTGTTGACGAAACGGCCGGGGTTGGCCGCCACATAATCATCGTGCGCCCAGAAATCCATGTAGCGCATGCCGGCACTGACCTGCAGCCAGTCCGTCGGCCGCCAGTCGAAATTGAAGCTGGCGTTCCACTCCTCGCGTCGCCCGGCGCGGGGATAGCTGCGCCAGCCGTCGTTCGGCGACACGACGTCGTCCGAACGGAGCTTTTCATGCTGGAAGTCGCCGCCCAGGGTGAGGTCCAGCGCCTCGGTGAGGCTGAAGCGGTTGCTCAGGGTGATGCCGTTGCGCGTATTGGTTGCGTTGGCGATGGCGGTGTTGCGGAGGATGACGTCGTCGCGGTGGGCGCCTTCGGCGTAATTGGGGAAACCGCCCGAGCTGTAGGTGGCGCTCTGCGTGTCGGTGCGCCACAGGTTGGCATACAGGTCGACCCAGCGGCCGCCGGCGGGCTTCAAGGTGTACTCCAGGTTGTAGGCCTGGCCATCGACGCGGCTCAATGGCCATTGCACACTGCCTGGCGCGGACGAGGCGAACAGCCGCGAGGGCATGATCTCGCCGTAATGCGACAGGCTGTCGCGGTAACCGAACTGCAGCTGCTGGTCGTCGGTCGGCCGCCAGGTCGCCTTGAACAGCCAGGATTCCATCTGGCTGGACGTGTTGGTCATTTCATTCCCCGGCGGAAGGCGCGTGGCCATCCACGAGATCACGTCATCGAACCAGTTGCTCTGCTCATGCGAGTAGTAACCCGCATTGCGCTTTCCGGCGTAGTAGTTGCCACGCTCCCGGTACGAGTATGCGCCCAGCAGATCCACCGCATCGGATTTCCAGCCTAGCGCAAGGCGGTACGCATGGTCCTCGCCATCGAAGACGTCGTAGCCTCCGCCACCGGTTTTCGGTTCGACCCGCAGCGTCAGGTCGTCGTTGGGCGTGATGCCGGAACTCTGCGGGTAGCCGTCCACCGTGCGGTAGTCTTCGCCGGTATGCAGGCGCGGCAGACGCGGCCTGACCGCGTTGCTGCTGCCTTCGATCTTGAACTCGCCACCGAAGCGTTGGCCTTCAGGCACGATGTCGCCGACATCCAGCGTCTTGACCACCATCGCACCGCCGATGCCGGTGCTGACGTTGCGTACCAGGCCCGGGCCCTTGATGATCTGGATGCCACCAATCAGGAAGGGATCGATGTAGTTGCGGTTGGTGGCTCCGTTGTAGCCACGCCAGACGGTGAGCGCCTGTTCGGTGCCATCGATGGTGACCGGTACCCGGCCGCGTCCCTGGATGCCGCGGATGTTCAGGTCCAATGCGCCGCTGTTGCGGGCATCCCCACTGAACACACCGGGCACGCCGTTGACCAGGTCCGACGGTGTCTTGCCTTTGTAGCGCTCCACCTCGCGGCGACCGATGTAGGCAGTGGAAACATCCAGGTCGAAGACATCGTCATACCCCTTGATGTCGCGCGCCGCACCCGTGGCCGCCGTGGCGTGCTGGCCCGCCACGGTGAGCGCACCGGTGACGACCGCCGTTTCGTCGCCCTGCGGTCCGGTGGAGCGCCCGTCGCCCGCCACGGCCCGCTCCACCACCGCAACGCCCGGCTCGCGCCATCGCCAGGACAGGGAGGTTCCCTCCAGCAGATGGGTCAATGCCTGGTCGATGGTGAGCCGTCCGCCGACCGCCCTGCCCTGCACACCGGCGACATCCCTGGAGGCGAACAGGATGCGGATCTCCCCCTGGTCCGCCACGCGGGTCAGCGCGGTATCCATCGACTGCGCGCGGATATCGAAGCCGATGGCAGCCGCCGGGGCGCCCGCACCCGGGTCCTGCGCCAGCGCAGGGGCCGACAGCGAAAGAGCGATGGTGGCTGCAAGCAGCGAGCGCAGGCAGGAACGGGGGCGAAGGGGTACAGAAGCTCTCATGTGTCCGTCTGGTCTGGAGAAATGGATCCCGGAAGCGGGAGCGAGCCAGATGCAAATAGCTCTCATTCCTATAGACGTTCGGGATGTGCCGGACTTGCAGCGCAAGTGCGGAAATAATCAGCCGCTGCCCGGCGGATCAGCGGATCAGCGTGATCAGCGGCAGTCGCACGATCCGCGCGCCGGCGAGTGCAGCGACCGCACGCAGCAGCGCATCCGTGTCGTCCAGATCGAAGACGCCGCTCAATTGCAGGTGGCGAAGGTTCTCGCCCACCACCCGGATGTGGCGGGTCGTGTAACGCTCCACTTCGGCGGCCACCTGGGCCAGCGGTTGCCGGTTGAAGATCAGCTTGCCACGCACCCACGCCGTGGCCGCGTCCGCATCCACGGACTCCACGAGCCCGAGCACGTCGCTGCTGAAGGCAACACGCTGGTCCGCCGCTACCCTGGTCTCGCCTGCGCCAGTGCGCACGTCGGCACTGCCGGCCAGCACGGTGAGCACGCTGCGGCGGGCTTCGCGGCGCAGGCAGCAGCGTCCGTCGCGCACCCGCACCTCGCCGTCCCGGCACTGCACGATGAAGGGTCGCCGGGAGTCACTGCCGACCTCGAACAGCACTTCACCTGCCAACAGCGAGGCCTGACGCCGGTCCGGCGTAAAGGCCGCGGACAGGGCGCTGCCGGTATTGAGCCAGGCCTGCGAGCCGTCCGGCAGTCGCCAGCGCCGCCGCTCACCGGTGGCGGTGCGTTGGTCGGCGAACAGGGCGACGGCCGCTCCGGACAGGTCGGCTGCAGAAAGACCGGGCCCGGACAGTCCTGCTGCGGCCAGGCCCGCCACCGCCGCAGCGGAGGCCCCCCCAACCAGAAAGGCACGGCGGCTGACGCGGCGACGCGGCTCACGTGAAAGCGCCCTGACCCACTGCCGATGCTCGGCTGCCAGCTGCGTGCGACCGGTGTCGTCCAGCAACGCGCGCGCCTGGCGCACCGCCTCGGCATGCGCGGGTGATCGCAGGCACCACTGCGCGAAGGCCGCGCGCTCGTTCGCCGTCGGGCTTCCCCCCATGCGCACGATCCAGCGGATCGCTTCGTCGCTGAGTGCCGTATTGCGGGATCGGAAATGGTCGAACATCGTGGCGTGGCGAGTGGCTGCGCGGAAGGGAGGACGGTATCGGCGGTGTCACGTATATCTGTTAGACGACGGCGGCGGCGAAGAATTGCAGCACGTGGCCCTCATTGGTGCAGCGGCGCCCGGAGGAGCATCGGTGCGGGCCCGGCGTTCCGGATCAGGGCATGGGCAGGCGGTCGCGGCAATGACGCAGGGCCTGGGCCAGATATTTTGCGACCATGCTTTCAGATACCGCCAGTCTTCGCGCGATGTCGGCGTGCGACAGGCCGTCCACGCGGAACAGCAGCAGGGCCAGCCGGGCATTGGCGGGAAGTTCCCGCAACGCACTGTCCAGCTGCCGGAGATGATCGTGGGCCATCGCGTGCTGTTCCGGGTCCGGTGCCGGATCCGGCAGGGACACATCCGGCTCGCCGTTGCCGGCCCTGCGCTGCTCCCGGCGCGCGGTGTCGATCGCCAGATTCCCTGCAACCCGATAGATGAACGCACGTTCGTCCCGTATCTCAGTGTCGACGTCCTTCCGCGACGCGGTTTCCAGCAGCCGCAGGTAGGTGTCCTGGGCGACATCTTCGGCGCGGCCGTGATCACCGGTGCGACGCCGCAGATGCCGCACAAGCTCGTCGTACAGTTCAAGGAAACTGTCGATCACTCTGTAGGAAGGACGGTTCATTCAGCAGGCCGTGCGGGATCCACGCATCGACACAGGACACAATGCCCGTGTGCGGTCACTGGCTGGCGGAACGCTGGCTGAGGCCGCCATCCTAACGCGCAATCGTCCGCAATGGGCGACGCGTGGCCTGCCGATACGGCAACCGCGCCTTCACCGGCCGCCGTGCAACGCGTCGTAGGCCTGCCGCAGTGCGTCGCTGAAACGCGCATCGTCGGCCAGCGTGCCGAATACTTCGCGCAGCGACAGGAAGGCGGCTACGTCGTGCAGGCCGTGGCCGCTGCTGTGGCGGCCGATGTCCTGCAGCTGGGCATTGCGTGGATCGGTCAGCTCACGGCCGCCCTTTGCCTGCCGGCACACGAACCGCAGCCAGCCGGCCACCGGCACGCACAGTGCATCGACCGGGCGCCCGGCGGCCAGCGCATCAGCGATGGTGTCGAGCAGGCGCACTGGAATCTTCTGCGAGCCGTCCTGGGCGATCTGGATCAGCCGATGGCGTATCGACGGGTTGCGAAAGCGCGTCAGGATGGCCTCGATGTAAGCATGGACATCCAGGCCCGGCGGCATCACCGTGTTCGGGGCGATGTGCTCGTGCATCAACGTGCCGACGAACAGGCACAGCTCCGGATCTGCCATGGCCTCGTCCACACTGTCCAGGCCACGCAGCAATCCCAGGTAGGCAAGCGTGGAGTGCGCTGCGTTGAGCAGGCGCAGCTTGGCGCGGTCATGGCCGGCGATGTCGTCGCTCATCGTCACCCCTGCCCGCTCCCAGCGTGGCCGGCCGTTGCAGAAGCGGTCTTCCACCACCCATTGCGTATAGGCCTCGCGCTGCACCGGCCACGCATCGTGCAGTCCCAGTGCGGCATCCACGCGTTCGCGCAGCACCGCGTCGGTGGCCGGCGTGATGCTGTCCACCATGGAACAGGGAAAAGTCACTTCACCGGCGATCCACGCCGCCAGCGCCGGGTCCACATGCCCGGCGTACTGCAGCGTGGCGCGACGCAGGCGGTTGCCGTTGTCGGCCAGGTTGTCGCAGCTGAGCACGGTATAGGGCCGCTCTCCTGCGGCATGCCGGGCACGCAGCCCGGCGACCACGTAGCCGATGGCGCTGCGTGGGCGATCCGGATCGGCCAGGTCATGGACGATGTCCGGATGCGCGGCATCCAGCCCATCGGCGCCCAGGCAGTAGCCCTTCTCGGTCACCGTCAGCGTCACCAGCCGTACCTGCGGGTCGGCCAGCCGTGCCAGGATCGCCTTCTGGTCCTGGCCGGCGAACAGCGCCTGGCGGATCGAGCCGATCACGCGGTATTCCGGCGCGCTGCCCAGCACCGCCACTGTGTACAGGCCATCCTGTGGACGCAATGCCTCCGCGGTGGCGGCCCCATGCAGGGATACCGCGCAGATGGCCCAGTCCGGCTCGTCAGCCAGCAGGTCGTCCACGTACACCGCCTGATGCGCGCGATGAAATGCGCCGGCACCGAGATGGACGATGCCGATGCGCGTGGCGTCCCTCGGGTAGCCCGGGCGCCGCATGCCTGCAGGTACGGCATTCAGCGTGGCATCGGACAGGCGCGGTGGCGGTGTGGAAGCAGCGTCGTTCATTCGGCCGTGATCTCGAAGTTCGCGCGTTGGCGGATATCGGCACTCGACGCACCGATCTGCACTTCATAGGCGCCCGGAACGACGACATAGCGCTCGCTGGCTTCGTCGTAGCGGCGCAGGTCGCTGCGCGGATGCACGGTGAAGTGCAGCTCGCGTTCGGCGCCCGGCGGCAGGTGGATGCGTTGCACGCCGCGCAGGTCTTTCACCGCCTGCCCTGCCCCGCCAGCCTGAGCGCGCACGTAGAGCTGCACGACTTCGTCGCCGGCGCGTTTTCCGGTGTTGCTGACGCGCACGCTGGCCTGCAGGGCGCCATCGGCCTTCAGGGACGTGCGGTCCAGTCTCAGGCCGCTGTACTGGAACGTGGTGTAGCTCAGTCCGTGACCGAACGGATACAGCGGTTCGCCGTCGAAGTAGCGGTAGGTCCGCCCCTGCATCGCGTAGTCGTCGAACGCGGGCATGCGCTGGTCGGCCTTGTAGAAGGTGATCGGCAGGCGGCCGGCGGGGTTGACGTCGCCGAACAGCACATCGGCCACGGCATCGCCGCCGCGCTGGCCGGGATACCACGCCACCAGCAGCGCTGGCGCATGCGCCCTGGCCCAGTCCACGCCGAGTGCAGAGCCGGTGGTCAGCACGACGACCACCGGCTTGCCGGTAGCACGAAGGGCTTCGAGCAGGCGCTGCTGGGTCGCCGGCAGGCGGATGTCGGTGCGGTCGCCACCGGCAAAGCCGGGGTAGTCCACCTGCATTTCCTCGCCCTCGACATCGCCGGTCAGGCCGCCGACGAATATCACCACATCGGCATCCCGCGCTGCCTGCACCGCCTCTTCCAGCGGCGGCAGTGCACCTGGCATCTGCCACGCCAGACGCACACCGGCATCGCGTTCGCCATCGAAATACTCAACGCGCAGGTCGTAGGCATGGCCGCCCTGCAACGGCAGCTCCACGCTTTCTGCGTGCAGGCGGTCGCTTTCCTGCCAGCGGTCGATCACGCGCTTGCCATCCAGATAGACGCGCACGCCATCGTTGGCGGCCGCTTCCAGCCGGTAAGTGCCGTCGCGCGGCGGCACCAGCTGGCCACTCCAGCGGATGCTGAAATTGTCATCAGGCAGGCTCTGTCCAGGACCGACCTCGCCACGCGCACGCAGCGTATCGGTCGGCGAGCCGCGATCCCAGCGGAAGGCGATCTGCGCATCCACCCGCACCAGCGCCGGCGCGCCGGCCAGATCACGGTTGGCGAAGTACTCACCGCGCAGCCCGCGCTCGCTGGAACCGGCCGCAGGATGCAGATACTGCGGTTCGATCAGTGGGGTGGCCGCTGGATCGCTGCGTCCTTCCACCAGGTCGGCACCGCGCGCATGCGCGACCTCGGCCTGCGGCAGCGCCTCACGGATGCCCTGCAGCACGGTCACCGGCGCCGCCGGAGTGCCGTAGTAGTTGCCGAGCAGCGCCATGGTGTCGTCCGCGGTGGGGCCGACCACGGCCACGCGCCTGAGCGTCCGTGGCAGCGGCAACAGGCCATCGTTCTTCAGCAGCACGATGGATTCCTGGGCCACCCGGCGTGCCAGCGCGTCATGTTCCGGCGACTGGTTGACCGAGTACGGAATGCGCTGCCAGCGCACCTTTTCCGGCGGGTCGAACATGCCCAGCCGCATGCGCGTGGTGAAAAGCTGGGCGACCGCGGCGTCCACCGCCTGCTCGCTGAGCAGGCCCTTGTGCACCGCGACCGGAATCGAAGCGGCGTAGGTATCGCCACAATCCAGCTGGGTGCCGTTGTTCACCGCCAGCGCCGCCGCTTCTTCGGGCGTGGCGACGATGCGGTGGTTCTTCCAGATGTCGACCACGGCCCAGCAGTCGGACACCACGTAGCCCTTGAACCCCCACTGCGTGCGCAGGGTGTCCTGCAGCAGGAACCGGCTGGCGCTGGCCGATTCGCCGTAGACGCGGTTGTAGGCGCCCATCACGGCATCGACATCGCCCTGTTTCACCAGCGTTTCGAAGGCCGGCAGGTAGGTGTCGTACAGGTCGCGGCGGCTGGGCGCGACATCGAAATGATGGCGATCCGCCTCCGGGCCGCTGTGCACGGCGAAGTGCTTGGCGGTGGCGTCCAGCTTGCGGTACACCGGATCATCGCCCTGCAGCCCGCGCACGAAGGCCACGCCCAGCTGCGCCGTCAGCCAGGGATCCTCGCCGTAGGTTTCCTGCCCGCGGCCCCAGCGCGGGTCGCGGAAGATGTTGATGTTCGGCGACCAGTAGGTCAGTCCCTGGTAACGACCGTGCTTTCCTTCGGCGAAGAACCGATGGTGCTTGGCGCGTGCTTCGTCGCTGATCGCGGTGGCGACCTCGCCGATCAGCGGTACATCGAAGGTTGCGGCCATGCCGATCGCCTGCGGAAACACCGTGGCGCCCCCCGCACGGGCGACCCCGTGCAGGCCTTCGTTCCACCAGTCGTACGCCGGTACCCCGAGGCGTTCGATGGCCGGCGCGTTGTTCTGCATCTGCGCGGCCTTTTCCTCCAGTGTCATACGGGACACGAGCGCGCTGGCGCGCTGTTCGAACGAGGCGTCGGCATCCAGCCACGGGCGGTCGTCGGCGATCGCCGGCAGGCAGACCAGTCCCAGCAGGGTGGCAAACGAAAGCCGGCCAGGCAGGCGGGCGGCGGCAGGTTTGCGTGGCATGGGGACGACTCCTGTCGGGTTCATGGAATGCGCTCGTCGCGGGCATGCGGGCCAAGCGTGGTGCCGACGAAACCACCGGCGACATCGGTACTGAGGACGCGTCCATCGGCCTCGACCAGCACCTGCACGTGCCCGCGCGGATCGCGGTTGCCGAAGTGGTAGCGACCGCCATCGGCGCTGACGGTGAGCACGATGTCCTGCATCGAGCGCGGCAGCTGGCGACGCGCGACCACCGTTGCCGCCTCATCGCCGGCGCGTTTCTCCAGGAACAGTTCGCTGCCCTGCCCCGTCCGGCGCACGCCCAGGTAATACCAGTGACGTTCGTTCTGGAATACCGCCAGCCCTGCGCTTGCGCCCTCGGCGGGCATCCGCAGCGCGGTGCTGGCATCGAAGCGCAGGTGCTGCTGGCGGCGCGACAGGAAGCTCGGGTTGCGCAGCGTGGACAGATCCTCACGCAACGGATGCATCAGCAGGTGGCCCGGCCGGGATTGAAGGTCCAGCCAGGCGCGCGTGGGCACGCGTACGAACGACCACTCGGGCCCGGGCGTGGTCGCATCGAATTCGTCGCGCCAGCGGAAGTTGCCGGTGTTCGGTGCCTGGTCGACCGGCGCGCGCAGGAAGCCCGGCGTTGGCACGACGTAAGGAATCGCCACGCCGGCCTGCAGGATGCGTGGCCAGCCGTCCTGCCACCGCACCGGCAGCAGGAAGGTCTCCCGGCCGGTGTTGTAGTGGCGTTCCCCGTATGCGCGGCTGGCCAGGAACAACGCCCACCAGCTGCCATCCGGCCCCTGTACCAGATCGGCATGGCCGGCGTTGGTGACCGGCAGTTCGCGCGCATCCGGCAGATCGCGCTGGGTCAGGATCGGGTTGCCGGCGAATGGCTCATAGGGCCCCAGCACGTTGCGGCTGCGCAGCACCACCTGGGAATGTTCTGGGCCGGTTCCACCTTCGGCAGCGGACAGCACATACCAGCCATCCACCTTGTACAGGTGCGGTCCCTCGATCCAGATCGGGTTGCTGTCCGGGTCCACGCCGCCATCCACCAGCACGCTTGCGGGGCCCAGGGTCCGACCTGCGTCGATATCGATACGGCGGATCCAGATCGCGCGGTGGCCGTCGTAGCGCGGCGGTCCAGCCGGTGCGTCATTGTTCAGCAGGTAGGCCTGGCCGTCATCGTCGAAGAACAACGAAGGATCAATGCCACCCACATCCGGCAGCCACGTCGGCTCTGACCACGGGCCGGCCGGATCGGTGGCGCTGGCGATGAAGTTGCCGCCGCTGTCCACCGCGGTGCTGACGACGTGGAAGCGGCCCTCGTGAAACGCGATGGTCGGCGCGAAAATGCCCCGCGACACGCCCAGCCCATCGAAATCCAGCGTGCCGGAATGCTCGATGACGTGGCCGATCTGCCGCCAGTGCACAAGGTCGGTGCTCTCGTGCACCGGGATGGCGGGGAAATAGCCGAAGCTGGAGTTGACCAGGTAGAACCGGCCATTGGCCGCGACCACGCTGGGATCGGCGTTGAAGCCGGCCAGCACGGGGTTGCGGAAGTGCCCCTCCGGCAAGGGCGCGGCGAAGGCATCGTCCTGGCCACGGTACTCGAACCAGTCGAACACCGCAGGCGCCAGACCGTCCGGCGGCGCATCGGGCGGCGTCACGCGCACCTGCCCGGCAGCGGTCTGCAGGCCCGCGACCAGCACTGTGGCCGCCAGCAACGCACGCACTGCGCCCTGCCTCCTGTGCATGCTCACCAGTCCCACATCGCGCCATCTTCCAGCCGCGCGATCGGCAGCTGCTTCGGCGAATACGGATACTTCGCGGCCAGCGCCTCATCGATGTCCACGCCGTGCCCGGGGGTATCGCCCACGTGCAGACGTCCTGCACGCAGCACGTAGTCGTGCGGGAACACCGCATCGGTTTCGTCGGTGTGGAACATGTATTCCTGGATGCCGAAGTTCGGCACCCAGGTATCGAAATGCAGCGCCGCGCCCATGGTGACCGGCGAAAGATCGGTCGCGCCGTGGAAGCCGGTGCGCACCTGGTGCAGACCAGCGAAATCGGCCAGCCGCCGGATATGGGTGATGCCACCGCCGTGCACGATGGTGGTGCGGATGTAGTCGATCAGCTGGTTCTCGATCAGGTGCTTGCAGTCCCATATCGAGTTGAACACCTCGCCCACCGCCAGCGCGGTCACCGAATGCTGGCGGATCAGTTCGAAGCCCTTCTGGTTCTCCGCCGGCGTTGCATCTTCCAGCCAGAACAGCCGGTACGGCTCGACGCTGCGGGCCAGTCGCGCCGCTTCGATGGGCGTCAGCCGGTGGTGGACGTCATGCAGCAGCTCCACGTACGGACCATGGTCGTTGCGCAGGCGCTCGAACAGTTGCGGTACCACGTCGAGATAGCGCGCGGTATTCCACACGGTTTCCGCCGGCAGTTCACTCTCTGCCGGCTCGTAGCCCTTGCCGCTGGAGATGCCGTAGGCCTTCTTGACCCCGGGCACGCCGCACTGCGCACGCACCGCCAGGAAGCCCTGTTCGATGAAGCCGGCAACCGCATCCGATGCCTCGGCGATATCGCGCCCATTGGCATGTCCGTAGACCAGCGCGCCTTCGCGCGAGCGGCCGCCCAGCAGCTGGTACAACGGCAGTCCGGCCATCTTCCCCAGGATGTCCCACAGCGCCACGTCCACTGCGGCGATCGCGCTCATGGTGACCGGCCCGCGCCGCCAGTAGGCACCGCGATACAGGAACTGCCACATGTCCTCGATGCGTCCGGCATCGCGGCCGATCAGGTTGGGTACCACATGGTCCTTCAGATACGACGCGACAGCCAGTTCACGGCCGTTGAGTGTGGCATCGCCGATGCCATGCACACCCGAACGCGTGGTGATCTTCAGGGTGACGAAATTGCGTCCCGGGCAGGTGACGATGACCCGGGCGTCGACGATCTCGCGGTCGCGCGACGAACCATGGGAGGCGGTGCTGGACGCTGCAGTGCTCATGAGGGATTCCGGTTTCATTCGATCGGGAGTTCGAACGGGCCGGCCGGCAGGCCGTCGCCGTCATACAGGGTGACCACCGGGCTGTCGGCCCAGCCGTAGCGCACGCGGCGGGCCCCGGCGATGTCGGCTGCGTGCAGCAGGACGCGCGTGCCGTCGATGCGCGCGGCAGCGTAACGACAGCTTTCCTGCGTGCTGCCGCACAGCTCGAATCCGACCGGCCCGGAACTGCCATACGCCACCAGGCCGCCGGTGGTATCGCCGAACTCGACGGCCACCGCATCGCCCTGGCGCCGCGCACCACGCGGCACCGGGCCGGACGGCGGCAGCGCCTCGCCATACGCTACGTGGCGAGCCGCGCGTGCCAGGCGCCGTCCCACGTCCTGCTTGTTGGCCGGATGGATGTCGCCGCGCTCGCCGATGTCGATGGCCACGGCCAGGCCGGAGTGGGCGTCTTCGGCGACGGTCTGGCGCTGTGCCTCGCGCAGGCGTGCCCATTCGCTGTCCTGCGGCCGGGTCGGCGCGGCACCGAAGTTGGCCAGTTGCACCACCAGCAGCGGCAGCCCGCTGCCGAAGCGGGCGCGCAGGTCGTCGCGGTAGGCCGACAGCAGCGCACCGTACTGGCCGGCCTGGAAGGTGTTGGATTCGCCCTGGTACCAGGCGGCACCACGCAATCCATAGCCGGCAAGCGGCGCGATCATGCCGTTGTACAGCGCCATCAGCCCGCTGGTCGCGGTCCATGGCGCCACCGGTGGCGTGCCCACGCTGGCGGGCACCGGGCGCACCTGCCAGCGCTGCAACGGCACACGCGTACCATCGGCCAGCGCCAGTGCCTGGCGTGCGGCCGGGCCGACGATGCCGCCTTCGCGGTAGGTGTTGAGCACGTTGACGACGATGTGGTTCTCGCCGGCGTGCAGCATGCCGCTCGCCACCGGGTAACGACGTGGCGCGTCGGCGCCGGATTCACTGCCTACCGCCGTGCCGTTGATCCAGGTCAGGTCCATCTCGTCCACCGGCCCGAGCTCCAGCGTCGCGGCCTGGGCGGCCTGCGCCGCGGTCAGCTGCGCGCTGGCGCGGTACCAGCCCATGCCGACCACGTCCTGCCGGGCGGCATCCACCCAGCGCAGCGAAGACGTTGCGTCCGTCCATCCTGCTTCGCCAGCGTCCTGCCACGGCGCATCGCCGTCGGCCACGCCCGGCTGCTGCTGCCACCACGCCTGCCACAGGCGGCCCCAGCCGGCGACGGCCTGGGCCGGATCGCGCTGGCGCTGGGCCAGGATGTCGAGCTGTGCATCATGACCCCCGAGCCGCCGCAAGGCGGGTTCGCTCAGCCAGGCCTGGATGCGGGTACCACCCCATGAGGCGTGGATCAGTCCGATCGGCACGTCCACCGTGCCCTGCAGTTCGCGGCCGAAGTAGTAACACGCCGCGGAAAATCCGCGCACGCTTTCAGGGCTGGCCGCCTGCCAGCGCGGGGGTACGGCGAAACGGGCGAGCGGTGTCGGGCTCGCGTGTTTTTCCACCTGCAGCAGGCGCAGCCGGTCGTTGCCGGCGCTGGCGATTTCCGAGCGCGAATCCAGGCTGCGGTGCACCTGCAGTTCCATGTTCGACTGGCCGCTGCACAACCACACATCGCCGACCAGGATGTCCTGCAGACGTTGTATCTGGGTACCGGCGCGCGCTTCGAGCATGTAGGGGCCGCCGGCCGGCAGCTCGGGAAGCTCCAGGCGCCACTGGCCGTGGGCGTCTGCACGCGCGCGTGCGCGGTGGGTGCCGAGCCGCACATCAACCTGTTCGCCGGGCGCGGCCTGGCCCCACACCGGAATCGGACGGTCGCGCTGCAGCACGGCGTGGTCATCGAACGGGGCGGACAGCAGCGTGGCGGCGCCAGCGGTGCCGCCCATGCAGGCAAGGACGGCGGCAAGCACAGCGCGTGGGATGCGGATCGCGGGCATGGTCAGATTCCGGGAGCGAACGGGAACGACAGCGACTGGTAATACGACAGCGGATGCGCAGGGTCGGGCTGTCCGGCTGGAAGCGGCCGTCCGCTCAGGCTCTGGAAGTACGCCACGCAGGCATCGCGCCACCATTGCGCTTCCTGCTGCTGGATGGCCAGGAACGCCGCGACTTCACGATGACGCGCCGCATCCACATACGGCGCCAGCGTGTCCCACGTGCCGCGCATCGCCTTCACTTCATCCACGCCGCGCCCGTAGCGGATCACCAGTTCGTCCCACAGACTGCGCCCCGAGGCCATGCGGTGATCCCACGCAACGTGGTGGAACCACAGCAGGTACTGCTCCGGAACCTCGGCCAGGCTGCCATGGCGGCGCGCAAGCGGTGGCGCGTACTGGACCACGGCATCGCTGCCGGTGGCGCTGCGATCGAAGCCGATGCCCTGCACATCGGCGCGGTGGTAGTACACCGGATCCCAGTCCGGACGTTCGCTGCCGGCATCCCATGGTGCGGGCCCATAGTGGTGGCTGCGGCCCATCAGGTGGGCCAGGCCCAGCGGGGTCATGTAATCCACCACCGCCTGGTGCGAGCGCATCATCATCGCCAGCGCCGGGTCCACGAATGCGGCGTCGTTGGAGAAGGTCATGCGCAGCCAGTCGTCGGCGATGGTCGCCGCATCGTCCATCGGATCCCAGGCCAGTCGTCCGAACGCATACCAGTTGGCCTGGTCGAACTGCGAGCCGGACCAGTTGCGGTCGCTGCCGATGTTCGCCACGCCGGCCATGCCGGTCAGCCGCGAACCCTGCAGCGAGCCGTCGACGACCTTTGCCACCGTCGAGCCCTCGCCCTGCACCCAGGTGTCCGCGCGCAGCGTTTCTTCATACATCGTGCCGAGGTAGGCCAGATGGGTGGCGAAACCCAGGTATTCCTTGGTGATCTGGAACTCCATCATCAGCGGCGTTTTCGGCATCGCGCCGAACAGCGGGTGGAACGGTTCGCGCGGCTGGAAGTCGATCGCTCCGTTCTTGACCTGCACCAGCACGTTGTCGCGGAAGCGTCCGTCGAGCGGCACGAACTCGTCATAGGCCTGCCTGGCGCGGTCCGGCGAGGTCTCATGCGAATACACGAAGGCGCGCCACATGACGATGCCATCGTGCGGGGCCAGCGCATCGGCCAGCAGGTTGGCGCCCTCGGCGTGGCTGCGACCATAGTCCTGCGGACCCGGCTGGCCTTCGGAATTGGCCTTGACCAGCAGGCCGCCGAAGTCGGGGATGTAACGGTAGATCTCGTCGGCCTTGTCCTTCCACCAGCGCCGCACCGCCGGATCCAGCGGGTCGGCCGTTGCCAGGCCACCGATCTCGATGGGCGCGCTGAAACGGGCGCTCAGGTAGATGCGGATGCCATACGGGCGCATCACCGATGCGAGCGCCGCAGCCTTTTCCAGATACATCGGGGTCAGGCTGAGTGCGTTGGCGTTGACGTTGTTGAGCACCGTGCCGTTGATGCCGATCGACGCATTGGCGCGCGCGTAATCGGTGTAGCGCGGGTCCAGCCAGGCGGGCAGCTTCTGCCAGTCCCACAACGACTGTCCGGCGTAACCGCGCTCGACGCTGCGGTCCAGGTTGTCCCAGTGGTTCAGCACGCGTCGCTGGATCTTCGGTGCCTGGCGGATATCGACGTTGGCCAGTGCCTTCGTGGTCTGCAGCAGGCGCAGCAGGTGGAACACGCCGTGCAGGGTGCCGGCATCGGCGTTCGCCGCCACCACCGTCAGCGTCCGGCCCTGCTGGGGCAGTTGCCGGATGAGATAGCCTTCCTCGCCCAGGTTCCGCAGCGGCAGGCGCAGCGCGGCGATCCGTTGCGATGACGCCGGGGTGCCGACCAGCAGCTCGCCCTGCCCTGCTGCCGCGACGCCGCTGTCCACTGCGCCGAGCAGGCCCTGCAGGCCGCGCAGCAGTTCATCGCGCGCCGCGCGTTGCATTGGCGTGGCATCCGGTGCATCGATGCTGCCCAGCTGCGTGCGGAACGCCTGTGCCTGCGCGACGGGCAATGGCAGGTAACGCAGCCACAGATCATGGCCATCCTCTGCCACCGCCGGCCCCGCCGCGAGCAGCGCCAACACAAGGGCCAGCAGCGGCATGGCGATGCGACGGAGCGCACCTGCGCCCGGCACGACGATGGATGAGGCCTGCGTGACGTCATGACCCACGGGGAACTGCCTGCCTGCAGACATCATCCTGCCTCCATTCGTTGCATCAAGGGGGTGTGCTCGCCGCTGTATCCGGTTACCGCTACCATGCTTCGGACGTCCACCGTGGCCACTTCGACATCCAGGTCGTGGCCGTGGCGCACTTTCCCGAGGGTCGATACGTGAGCAACGACAGGAAATCCATCCGCCGCAGGAGCCACGCCATCACCATCGACGAGGTGGCCAGCCTGGCCAAGGTCTCGCCGATGACCGTGTCGCGCGTGGTCAACGGCAAGGGCAATGTCCGCGAATCCACCCGCGAACGGGTGATGCGCGCGGTGGACAAGCTGGGTTACACGCCGAACCTGGCCGCGAGCACCCTGGCGGCCGCGCAGAACACGCGCATCGCGCTGATCTACAGCAACCCCAGCGGTGCGTACCTGCGCGAACTGCTGGTAGGCGTGCTGCATGTCGCCTCGCGTACCGCCATCCAGCTGGTGATCGACTACTGGGACGAACTGGATGCCGCCGACGAGCGCAAGGCTGCGCGGCGGCTGGCCAAGGGTGTTTCCGGGGTGATCCTGCCGCCGCCGCTGTGCGAATCCGACGCGGCCGTGCAGGAGCTGGTGAAGGCCAACGTGCCGGTGGTGGCGATCGCCTCCGGACGCTTCCACGACCGCATCTCCTGCGTGCACATCGACGAGTTCCGCGCCGCGCGCGACATGACCGAGCACCTGATCGCGCAGGGCCATCGGCGCATCGGCTTCATCAAGGGCCGCGAGGACATGACCGCCAGCGAACTGCGCTTCGAGGGTTTCCGTGCCGCTCTGGAGGCGCATGGCATCGCCTTCGACAAGCACCTGGTGCAGGCCGGCAACTACACCTACCGCTCGGGCCTTCTCGCTGCGGAAAAGCTGCTGGCGCGCCGCACCCTGCCGACCGCGATCTTCGCCAGCAACGACGACATGGCCGCCGCCGCCGTATCGGTGGCGCACCGTCGTGGGCTGGACGTGCCGCGTGACCTGTCGGTGGTCGGCTTCGATGACAGCTCCTCGGCCACCACCGTGTGGCCTGAACTCACCACCGTGCGCCAGCCGATCGCCGCGATGGCCGACGCCGCGGTGGATGTCCTGCTGCGCAGCATCCGCAGTGGCGAACAGGGCGAGCGCAGCATCGTCGACGAAGTGTTCGGCCACCAGCTGGTGGAACGCCAGTCGGTGGCACCGCCGCCGCGGACGACGGCGGTGCGTAGCAGGACGAGGTGAGGTCATATCCATCGCCCGTCCCTGCCCGGCTCAGCGCAGCAGGTACTGGTTGACCAGGTTTTCATACGCTTCCTGGCGCCCGCTGGTCTGTGCCGGCTCTCCGGCATTGCGGGCCAGGTCGGCGATCGCCGCCAGATCCAGCTTTCCTTCGGCGAATTCGCGGCCCTTGCCGCTGTCGAAGCTCGCATAGCGCTGCTGGCGCCACTGCTCCAGCGGCGATGCGGTGATCAGCGCATGGGCCACTTCCAGGCCACGTGCGAACGCATCCATGCCGCCGATGTGGGCGATGAACAGGTCCTGCATGTCGGTGGATTCGCGGCGCGGCTTGGCATCGAAGTTAAGGCCACCTTCCAGCCCGCCCTGGCGCAGCACCACCAGCATGGCGCCGATGGTGTCATACAGGTCGGTCGGGAACTGGTCGGTATCCCAGCCGTTCTGCGGATTGCCACGGTTGGCGTCGATGCTGCCAAGCAGCCCGGCGTCGGATGCCACCTGCAGGTCGTGCTGGAACGTGTGCCCCGACAGCGTGGCGTGGTTGGCTTCGATGTTGAGCTTGAAATCCTTGTCCAGGCCATGCTGGCGCAGGAAGCCGGCGACGGTGGCGCTGTCGAAGTCGTACTGGTGGTGCATCGGCTCCATCGGCTTGGGCTCGATGAGGAAGTTGCCCTTCAGGCCGATGCTGCGGCCGTGGTCACGCGCGGCGGCGAGGAAGCGGGCGAAGTGGTCCAGCTCGCGCTTCATGTCGGTGTTGTGCAGGCAGGAATAGCCTTCGCGGCCGCCCCAGAACACATAATGCTCGCCGCCGAGTTCGACGGTGGCCTCCAGCGCGGCCTTGACCTGGATGGCCGCGCGCGAGACCACAGCGAAATCCGGATTGGTGGCTGCGCCGTTCATGTAGCGCGGGTGCGAGAACAGGTTCGCTGTGCCCCACAGCAGCTTCATGCCGGTGGCGTCCTGGCGTTCCTTCGCCAATGCGGTCATGTGCCTGAGGTTGCGCTCGTACTCGCCGATGTCATCGGCATCCGGGGCCAGGTCGATGTCATGGAAGCACCAGTACGGCGTGCCGAGCTTGGTGAAGAACTCGAACGCGGCATCGACCTTGGCCTCGGCGGTGGCCATCGGCGAGCCGGCCTCCCACGGGAACCGGCGGGTGCCGGGACCGAACGGATCGGCGCCGGCATTGCCGAAGGTATGCCAGTAACAGGTGGCGAAGCGCAGATGCTCGGCCATGGTCCTGCCGCCGATCCTGCGTTCGGCGTCGTACACCTTGAACGCCAGCGGGTTGTCTGATTCGCGGCCTTCGAAGCCGATGCGGTCGATGCCGGGGAAATATTCCTTTGCGCCGATGAAGAGGCTGGTCATGGTCAATCCTTCATTGCTGGGGGATGGAATCAGGCGTAAAGCGGAGCGATCGCCTGCAGGTAGGTCTGGAAACGCTGGTAACCGCTGGCGTAGGCGGCCACGCGTCGTGGATCGGGCGTGGCCGACAGCGCTTCGTCCACCTGCAGGTGGTCGAGCACCACGTCGGCCAGCGACGTGTCGGCGCCTTCGCCGCGCCGGTGCGCCCACAGGGCCTGCAGCGCGGCGCCGAACGCGGCGCCTTCTGGCTGGCTCGGCACCACCACCGGCAGGTCGAAGACATCGGCCACCAGCTGGCGCCACTGCGCGCTCTTGCTGCCGCCGCCGGTGAGCAGCACGGTATCGAAGCGCAGCCCGGCATCGACGAAGGCGTCGTAGCCGTTGCGCAGGCTGTAGGTGGCTCCTTCCATGGCCGCGCGGTAGTGATGCGCGGGGGTGGCGTTGTGCAGGTCCATGCCGAACAGGCCGGCACGTGCCGAGGGCAGGTCCGGGGTACGTTCGCCGTTGAAGAACGGCAGCATCACCAGGCCATCCGCGCCGGGGGGCGTCGAGGCGATGGCCGCCTCGGCCTGCGCGCGATCGAACTGGAACAGCCGTGCGGTGGTTTCGGTGGCGACGGTGCAGTTCATGGTGCAGATCAGCGGCAGCCAGCCACCGCTGGAGGAACAGAACGCGGCCCAGCGCGCCTGCTCGTCCACCACCGGATGGTCCGCATGCGCGAACAGCGTGCCGGAGGTGCCCAGGCTCATCGTCAGCCGACCGGGAACCACATTGCCGGTGCCGATCGCGGCCATCATGTTGTCGCCACCGCCGGTGGTGACGCGCACGTCGGCAGGCAGCTGCAGCGTCTTCGCGATGGCCGGCAGGATCGTGAAGGTGGTGCCGGCCTCGACCAGCGGCGGCAGCGCATCGCGCAGGTCACGGTCGGCATCGATGGCACGCAGCATCGGTTCGGACCAGGTGCGGCTGCGCACATCCAGCCAGCCGGTTCCGGAGGCATCACCCGCTTCCATGAAGCGCTCGCCGGTCAGCCAGAAATTCACGTAATCGTGCGGCAGCAGGATGGTCGCCATCGCTGCATAGGCATCGGGACGATGCGTGCGCGTCCACGGCAGCTTGGACGCGGTGTAGCCCGCCAGGATCGGGTTGCCGGCCAGGCCCACGCTGCCCGGCATGCCGCCCACGCTGTCCATGATCGCATCGCACTCGGCATCCGTGCTGGTATCGCACCACAGCTTCACCGGCGCGGTGACGCGGCCTTCGGCATCCACCGGAACGAAGCCGTGCTGCTGGCCGGATACCGCGATGGCACGCACGCGTGCGCGGTGCGCGACATCCAGGGCGGCGAAACACGACTGCATCGCCTCGATCCACCACTGCGCCTGCTGTTCGCGGGTGCCGTCCTCGGCACTGGTCAGTTCCAGCGCGGCGGCCGTGGTAGCGACCACTTCGCGTGCCTGCGGATCATAGGCCACCAGCTTTACGCCCTGGGTACCGATGTCCAGGCCGACGAACAGCCCGCCATCGTGTGTTGCTGCTGCTTCAGACATGGGATTGCCCCGGAAATGGTAGCGCTATCATAAAAAGCTCCAAAAAAAGGCGCGGGTCACCTGCACTGCATGAAGCCGGCACCCTGTCCACTGCCCTACTCTAAGCAAGATCGGCTGCAAAGCCATGCTGCAGCGCGCAAGCCCGCCGTCCTCGTACACATCGCGTCAGGCCTCGTCCTCGAACACCCATTCGAACCACGTGGCCACGCTGTCGCCAGACGCCAGCACATCGGCAACCAGGTTGAACGCGTCCGGTGGACCGCCCTGTGGCTCCACGCACGTGGCATGCGAAGGTTCGTCGTAGACCACCCAATGGTCGCTGTCCGAACGCAGGGTCAGCATCTGCCCTGCGCTGCACAGCACCACCGGCGTGGTATTGATGAAGCAGTCGTCCCAGGGACCCTGCCCCACTGCCCCGGCGGGGTGCACGGCAATGCCATCGGCATCGCGCGGATAGCGCGCCAGCGGCGCGAAGCGCAGCCGATCCGGCTTGCGGAACCAGGGATGCCATCCCAGCACCGGTCGCGGCATCGGCTGCGTTCCGGCCTGCACACGCAGCTCCAGCCGCAGACGTGGTCCGTCCAGCAGGATGCGCTGCTCCGCCCTGCCGCCGAAGGGCCATTCCGGCCCTTCGCCCAGCGGCAACGACAGCCGGCAGCGTCGCGTGTCGGCACTGTCCACCTGCCATGGCAGCCGATAACCGGTTCCATGGATGGCGTGGGCGCCGAGCGTGGGCGGCAGCTGCACGCTGCGCGCCTGGAACAGGAAACGGCCGTCGCGGACACGCCCGGACCACGGCACCATCGGGTAGCAGCCCCATGCGATCGCACCATCCTGCGCCCCTTCGGGGCCGACCAGCCACAGATGATCGCCATGCAGCACCTGCGCGAGACGTCCGCCGGCCTGGGGTGCCACGCTCACCGCCAGCGGGCCGTCGCGCAGCTCGATCAACGGCCCGACCGCCAGCACTTCATGGGCCGGATCCAGGGGAGCGTCATTCTCCATAGGGGTGCAGCGTGCGGATGCGACCATCCGGTTCGTGGTGCAGCTCCGTCACCTTCATGTTGCGCAGGTGCGTCACCCCGCCGGAAAGGATGCTGTCGTGGTAGTAGAGCCACCAGCGCCCGTCGTACTGCACGATGGAGTGATGCGTGGTCCAGCCGAGCACGGGCGTCATGATCACGCCTTCGTAGTGGAACGGACCATACGGATTGTCGCTGACGCCATAGCACAGCAGGTGCGTGTCACCGGTGGACCAGGACAGGTAGTAACGGCCTGCATGGTGGTGAACCCAGGGGCCTTCGAAGAAGCGACGTGCATGGTCGTCGGCCCGCAGCGGCTGTCCGCCCTCGTCGAGGATCAGCACCTCGCGGGTCGGTTCGGCCAGCTGCTTCATGTCCGCCGCCAGCCGCCCGATCCGCGGGCCAAGCGCCGGCGCGGCACCGCTGGGCTCGACGTGCGCAGCGTCGTAGTGGTTGTCGCGGTAATGCTGCAGCTGGCCGCCCCAGATGCCACCGAAGTAGAGGTAATGTTCGCCATCGTGATCGGCGAACACGGCCGGATCGATCGAGTATGTGCCCTCGATCGCGGTGGCTTCGGCGCGGAACGGACCTTCCGGGCGCGTACCGCTGGCCACGCCGATTCGGAACCGGCCGTCGGCGGCCTTGGCCGGGAAGTACAGGTAATACGTACCGTCACGGAACGCGGCATCCGGCGCCCACATCTGCCGCTCCGCCCAGGGCACATCGTCGATATCCAGGGCCACGCCGCAGTCCTCCACCGGCGCTTCCGGCGAAGCCATGCGGAATACGTGGTAATCGCGCATGCCGAAGTGGTCGCCGTTGTCGTTGAAGGCCACGCCGGCGTCGATATCGTGCGAGGAATAAATGTACAACTGGCCTTCAAACACATGCGCCGACGGATCGGCGGTGTACATGTGCGTGACCAGCGGTGCCGAGAGCGCCGAGGCCTGCAGGGCCTGCAGCTGCCGTGGGTCGAGTCGTTTGCTCATCGTCGGGTCTTTCATGGGGGAATGGATCAGGCCACCGCGCGGCGCGCGCCCAGTTCCTGTTCGATGCGGACCTCCAGCGTCCGGTCGATGCGGTACAGGAACAGCAGGGCGATGGCGGCAAGGAAGGGAATGGCGCTGTACAGGCTCACCGCCAGGCGGATGCCATCGGCGACGCCGGGCAGCTGCACCGGTGCGGCTGCGTCATAGCCGTGACCGGCCAGGATCGCGGCGACCAGCGCGCCGCCCACGCTCAGGCCGATCTTCAGCCCGCACAGCATCGCCGAGAAGATGATGGCGGTGGCACGGCGACCGTTCTTCCATTCCGAATAGTCGGCCACGTCGGCGATCATCGCCCACAGCAGCGGCGTGGTGATGCCGTAGAAGAAGCCATGCAGGATGTACGTCAGCACCACCGTGCCAACAGCCTGAGGCGGGAAGAACCAGAACGCCAGCAGGCACAGGGTGGCCAGCAGCAGCGCCACGCCGAAGGTATCGCGCTTGCCGAAGCGGTCGGCGAAGCGCTTGGAGCAGCCGATGCCGACGATCATGAAGATGATGCCGGCAGCGCTGAACAGGCTGAAGGCCGAGGTTGCCGGGTCCTGCGGCCAGTGGAATCCATCCAGCCCCATCCCGCGCAGGGCAGCATCCACGCTGGCTACGGCGTGGTTGAAGCCGGCCTGGTCGAGGAACGCGGACAGCGCCTGCTCGTCCAGGTAGTAACGGAAGTAATACACGTACATGCCGCCCTTCAGGGCCAGCGTCACGAATACCAGGATGGTGAGCAGCAGCATGATCCGCCAGGGACCGTTGCGGGCCAGGTCGAGCAGATCCTGGCGCACGCTGGACGACTGCGCTGCCGTAGGCACCACCCGTTCGCGGGTGGTGAAGAAGGTGATCAGGAAGAGCACCGTGCCGACCACCGCGAACAGCGCCATGGCATGTTCGAAGCCTTTCGCGCGGTCGCCGTCGCCGAGCAGGAGGACCAGCGGCAACAGCAGTACCTGGATGACGAACTGGGCGATCATCACCGCCACGAAGCGCCATGAGGACAGGCTGTTGCGCTCGGCCATGCTGCCGGTCAGCACGCCGCTCAGCGCGGCATAGGGCAGGTTGTTGGCCACATAGACCAGCATCAGCAGTGTATAGGTGGCCAGCGCATACATCACCTTGCCCTGCGGGCCGAAGTCCGGCGTGCTGAAGGCGGCCAGCGAAAGCACGCCGAACGGGATCGCCGTCCACAGGATCCACGGGCGGAACTTGCCCCAGCGGGTACGCGTGCGGTCGGCCACCAGGCCCAGCACCGGCGTGAACACGAATGCGCCCAGCAGCCCCACCACGAAGATGATCTTCGCGGCGGACGCCGGCGGGATGCGGTAGACATCGGTATAGAAGAACGCCAGGAAGGTCACCAGCGTCTGGAAGATCAGGTTGGCGGCCAGGTCGCCCAGGCTGTAGCCGAATTTTTCGAGGGGGGACAGCTTTTCCGTTGCCTGGTTCATGGATCCTGGGTGCCCGTGGAGCGTTCAGCATGGAAAGGTGCCGCGTCCGCCCTGCCCCGGGCGGGACGGACGCGGCAACGCACGACTCCCGCGGGCTAGAACGAGCCGCGCAGGCCCAGCATGATGGTGCGACCCGGATCGTAGATGTCGTTCACGGCATTGGAATACCAGAAGTTGGAGCGCTGGGTTTCGCCGGTCAGGTTCACCACATTGAGGGTGATCTGCGGCTTGGACCAGACGTTTTCGAGCGTATAGCTGGCCGACAGATCCCACTGCCCGCGCGATTCACCGATGATCTGCGCATACGGAATGCCCTGCTGGTTCGGGCCCGTTCCGACGATGGCATCGGTATGGTTGTAGGACGCGCGGATGGAGAACGGACCACGTTCGAAGTACGCCGTGGCGTTCCACAGCTTCGGCGCGATGCCGTACAGGTTGCCGGTGAGCTGGTCTGAATCATTGCCTTCGGTGGACAGGTCGATGTCGGTGTAGTTGGCCATGATGCCCAGGCCGTCGAGCAGGAAATCCAGCGGCTGCACCCAGATCAGTTCCCAGCCGCGCACGTTGACCGTGGCGTCGGCGTTGACCTGCTGCTGCACGATCACCCGCGCCTCGTCCGGGCCGCCGCGCGCGGCGATGGCGGACTGCTGTTCCGGGGTCAGATCCGCATAGGGAATGCCCAGCTGCGCGAACGGAATCGTGTTGGTGCCCAGGTAGGTGTAGCCTTCGATGCGCTTGTTGAACAGGCTCAGGCCGATCATGCCCTCGCCTCCGGTATACCACTCGCCGCCGAGGTCGAAATTGGTGGATACGTACGGCGTCAGGTTCGGATTTCCCTGGCTGGCATTGAGCGCGGACAGATCGGTGAAGGTGGTATTGGGCAGCATCGAGCTGGGATTCGGCCGGGTCATGGTGCGTGATCCGGAGAAGCGCAGCACCACATTGTCGGCCACGTCCCAGGCCGCGTTGAACGAGGGCAGATATTGGTCGTAGTCGCCCTTCAGCGTCTGCCACTGGCGCACGCCGGCGATGGTCACCGGCCCGCTGATGTCCTGGTCGGTGGTCACGTAGCGCACGCCGGCGTTGAAGCGCAGGTTGCGGTCCAGCACCTGGGTCTCGCCATTGATCTCGATGTAGGCACCGAGGGTCTTCTCCTCGAAGCCACCGGTGGAGCCGCCGGTGTTGGGGCCGGCCGATTCCGGTGCGGAATCGCTGTACTGGCCGTAGTTGGTCGCATTCTTGAATGCGTCGAAATCGGCGGTGATGAAGCCGTACGGGCCCGGCCGCAGGTAGTTGACCAGATCCGCATCGGAGATCCTTGACAGCACTTCGGTCTGCCAGGCCGTGCTGTTGTCGAAGCCCTGGATACGCCGGCTGTTCTCGTCGTAGGCCACGCCGACGCGGATGTTGCTGCGATCCTCGCCGAACTGCAGGTCCGCGCGCGCGCCTTGGGTTTCGGTCACGCGTTTTTCGTTCTGCACGTTGACCCGGCCACCGGACCAGGTCCAGCCGGCATTCGGATCGTTGAGATCGATGTCGGTGGTCCAGCTGGGCGTGCCACCGTTGTTGCTGTACTGCACGTTGGTGAACGGCGAATTGACCAGGATGGTGGGCGATTCGCGGAACATCCAGCTGCGGCTGGCATTGGCCTGCACGTCCAGCTTGATCCGGCCTTCGTCCCCGAACAGGAAGCTGGCGCCGGGGTTGACGCTCCAGTACTTGACGTCCTCGATGTAGGGACGCGCTTCCAGGAAGAACTGCGCGTTGCTGAAGGTGGCATCGGTGACCACGCCATTGCCGTCCACCTGCATGTCGATCGGGATCATGCCGTTGGCGCCGAAGTTGCGGCCGACCAGATTGACGTCGATGCGGTCGTTGGTGCGACGCGCCTTGGAGAACATGGTGTCCAGGTAGAACCGTACGTACTCGTTCGGGCGCCATTCCAGCGAACCGACCACCGCATCGCGCTCACGGTCACCGGACATGTGCACCGGGCGGCCCAGGCGCGGGATGAGCGCTTCGCTGATCTGTTCGATGCTCAGGCCGGGATTGAGCGCCAGCAGCAGGTCGCGGTCGATCACCGCCCCCGGGGTGAGTCCGGCGCCGACGGTGGACAGGTTGTTCGGCACGGTATTGGGGATCAGCCAGTTGCCGCCGCCACCGGCATTGCATGCGGCCGGACGCACCGCATCGCCGTCCACGCCGGCCGGGGGCGCCAGTCCGCACTGGGTGTAGTTCAGGCCCGGATTGGTCCAGCCGACGGTCTCGTAGCCTTCCACGCCGATCTTGCCGCGGGTGGAGGTGACACCGACCAGCACGCCGAACGTTTCCGCATCGTTGGTCCAGCTGCCCAGCACCGAGCCCTGCGGCGTGAGCTTGTCCACGTTGTCGTTCCAGGTGCCCTGCAGCTGGTAGGTGACGTGGGTGCCGGGGCGGTCGAACGGACGCGCGGTACGCATGTCGACCACGCCGGCGATGCCGCCTTCGGGCAGGCTGGCCTTGGGCGTCTTGTTGACCGTGAGCTGGGTGAAGAATTCGGTCGGGAACAGGTTGAGGTCCACCTCGCGGTTCTGGTTCTGCGCGTTCAGGCCGATGGATGCCGTGGCTACCGGAGCGCCATTGACCACCGTGGTGGTGAAGCTGTTGGGCAGGCCACGGATGGCGACATTGAGGCCTTCGCCGTTGACATCGCGGGACAGCTGGATGCCGGGGATGCGCTGCAGCGATTCGGCGATGTTCATGTCCGGGAATTTGCCGATGTCCTCGGCGAAGATCGAATCGGTGAAGCCGGTGGAATCGCGCTTGGCGTCGGTGGAGAACTGCACGCTGCTGCGATAGCCCGATACCTGCACGCGATCCAGTTCGGTGACGCTGCCGGAGGACGCGGGCGAACCCGTCGGCTGCTGCGCCGGGGCGACGTCCTGGGCGATCGCGGTGTTGGCTGCCAGACCGATCAGCGCCATCCCCAGCGCGCGCGACAACGTGGTTCTTGCGTGGTTTCTATGCACGGTAATCCCCTTCCCTCATCAAGTGATGGTCGTGTGCGCGCTGGCGGACGTCGACCGCGGTTGTCTGCTGCATGGGGGCAGGCCCGTTGGCCCGGGCTGGAGGCGATGGTAGCGCTACCAATCGATTCTGCACGCTGCATGGCAACAAAAATGAAATACGGTCGCGATCGCTTACGTCTGCATCCGGTGCCGCGCATCCCGTATGTGCCGATGTGCTGGATTTCCCGTCGCCGGGCGTGTTAGTGGTAGCGCTATCACGAATGACGGAAACGCGCGTATACCGTTCGGTTCCACGCCATTCCACGTTCTGTGTCGCGCGCAGCATCGTGCTGCGGTGCGGTATCCGCGTCCCATCTGCCCCTGCCCGCCCGCCTGACAGCAACGGAGCCACAGTGAGCGAACATCCCGCGTCCCGATTGTCCGCATCCTCCGCACCCGCCGCGCCTGCTTCCAGTGCCGCCACGGGGCGCTATCGCTGGCGTGTCTGCGCCATGCTGCTGGCGGCCACCACCATCAACTACGTGGACCGCCAGGTGCTGGGCGTGCTCGCGCCCTTCCTGCAGACGGAGATCGGCTGGAACGAAATCCAGTACGGCTACATCGTCACCGCATTCCAAGGGGCGTATGCGCTGGGGCTGCTGTGCGCCGGCGCGATCATCGACCGTTTCGGCACACGTATCGGCTATGCCATCGCCATCTCGGTCTGGAGCCTGGCTGCGATGGGCCATGCCCTGGCGGCCGGCGTGGTCGGCTTTGCGGTCGCGCGTTTCGCGCTCGGCCTGGGTGAATCCGGCAATTTCCCCGCCGCGATCAAGACCGTCGCCGAATGGTTCCCGCGTCGCGAACGCGCGCTCGCGGTGGGCATCTTCAATTCGGGTTCCAACATCGGCGCCATCGTCGCGCCCCTGCTGGTCCCGGTGGTGGCGGCCACGTGGGGCTGGCAGGCTGCCTTCCTGTTCACCGGACTGCTCAGCGCGCTGTGGCTGGCGGTCTGGCTGCTGTGGTACCGCACGCCGGAGCAGCAACCTGCACTGTCACGGGCAGAACTGCAGCTGATCCGCAGCGATCCCCCCGAGGCCACCACGCGTATTGCCTGGAAACAACTGCTGCGCCATCGCCAGGCCTGGGCGTTTGTCGCCGCCAAATTCATGACCGATCCGATCTGGTGGTTCTTCCTGTTCTGGCTGCCGAAATTCCTGCACGCGGAGTACGGGTTGTCGCTTCTGCAGTTGGGGCTTCCGCTGATCGTCATCTTCGTGCTGGCCGACTGCGGCAGCATCGCCGGCGGTTGGCTGGCGGGGCGGCTGCTGCGCGCCGGCTGGAGCGTGAACCGCGCGCGCAAGGGCGCGATGCTGGTCTGCGCGCTGGCGGTGGTGCCGATCATCTTCGCCGCCAACGCCGACAACCTGTGGCTGGCGGTGGGCCTGATCGGCCTGGCCACCGCCGGGCACCAGGGCTGGTCAGCGAATGTTTTCACACTGCCTTCGGACATGTTCCCGAGGCGCGCGGTGGCCTCGGTAGTCGGCATCGGCGGCTTCGCCGGTGCGGTCAGTGGCATGCTGATCTCCACCTTCACCGGGTTCCTGCTGCAGTCCACCGGCAGCTATGTGCCGGTGTTCCTGATGGCAGGTTCCGCCTACCTGCTGGCGTTGCTGGTCGTGCACCTGTTCGCGCCGGCACTGCAGCCGGCAGCACTCGCCGGCGATGCCATGCCACCGTCGCCCTGAATATCGTTCCTTTCCCCTTTCCTGCCGATCCTGCCCGCACCGACATGACCGCTTCCCGCCCGTTGAACCTGCATCCCGACCGGCTGTTCCCGTCCGATCCGACCCAGCGCGCGATCGCCCGACGCCTGCATGCGCAGGTGGCCGGGCTGCCGATCATCAGCCCGCACGGGCATACCGATCCAGCCTGGTTCGCTGGCAACGCGCCTTTTGGCAACGCCACCGAACTGCTCCTGCTGCCGGACCATTATCTTTTCCGCATGTTGTACAGCCAGGGCGTGGACCTGGACCAGCTGGGCATCACGCGTGCCGATGGCAGCCGCGCGCCGGTCGATCCCCGTGAGGCCTGGCGGCTGTTGGCAGCCCACTATCCGCTGTTCCGTGGTACGCCTTCCGCCGTCTGGCTGGGCCATGTATTCCAGGAGGTGTTCGGATTCCAGGTACAGCTGGATGCCGGCACCGCCGATCATTACTACGATCACATCAGCAGCGTCCTGCAGACGCCGGAGTTCGCGCCGCGCGCGCTGTTCGAGCGCTTCAACATCGAGGTGATCGCCACCACCGAATCGCCGCTGGACGACCTGGCGCACCACGCCGCGATCCGCGACAGTGGCTGGAAAGGACGGGTGATCACCGCCTACCGTCCGGACCCGGTGATCGACCCGGAGCACGAAGCGTTTCCTGACGCCCTGCGGCGCTTCGGCGAACTCACCGGCGAGGATGTCCATCGCTGGCAAGGCTACCTGCAGGCACACCGCCAGCGGCGCGCCTTCTTCGCTTCGATGGGTGCCACCTCCACCGACCACGGGCATCCGAGCGCGGCCACCGCGAACCTCGCGTCCGGCGATGCCGAACGCCTGTTCGACCAGGTGGTCGCCGGCAAGACCAGCGCTGCCGATGCCGAACTGTTCCGCGCGCAGATGCTGACCGAGATGGCGGCGATGAGCGTGGACGATGGCCTGGTGATGCAGTTGCACCCCGGGTGCTTCCGCAACCACAACCGTGCATTGTTCCAGCGTTTCGGCCGCGACAAGGGCGCGGACATTCCGCTGCGCACCGAATATGTGCACGCCCTGAAGCCGCTGCTGGACCGCTTCGGCAATCATCCCGGCTTCCGGCTGATCCTGTTCACCCTGGACGAAAGCACCTACGCACGCGAACTTGCCCCACTGGCCGGGCACTACCCTGCCCTGCTGCTTGGCCCCGCGTGGTGGTTCCATGACGCCCCCGAAGGCATGTGGCGTTTCCGCGAGCAGACCCTGGCCAGCGGCGGTTTCTACAACACGGTGGGATTCAACGACGATACCCGCGCCTTCCTTTCCATTCCCGCACGCCATGATGTCGCGCGACGCGTGGACTGCGCGTTCCTCGGCAAGCTGGTGGCCGAGCATCGACTCGACGAGGACGAAGCGGTGGACGTGGCCAGGGACCTGGCCTACCACCTGCCCAAGCGGGCCTATCGCCTGTGAGCCGGCCGTCGTCATTGCCGGGCATCCTGCTGCTGTCGATGATCGCAGGTGTTGCCGCGCCACCGACGCAGGCGCAGGCACTGCGCGACGGCATGGAGGCATCGCCGCGCGAACGTCAGCTGCTGGACGATGGCTGGCGCTTCCATAGAGGCGAGACCGCGGGCCAGGGCGCCGGCCTGGACTATGACATGCGCCCGCCACTGATCGACAACGAGGACGGCAAGGAGGCGGACACCCGGCCAGACGCGGCCAGCACCGTGCACGCCGCTGACCAGCCGGTGCTCAAGCCCTGGATCCTGCCCACCGCCAATCCGCTGCTGCCCGGGACACGTCGACATGCAAGGCCGCCCGGCGATCCCGGCGGCGATCATCCGTTCGTGCAGGCCGGGTTCGACGACAGTGGCTGGCAGCCGGTGACCCTGCCCCACGACTGGGCGATCGCCGGGCCATTCCTGGTCGATGGTCCGCATGGTGGCATGGGGCGCCTGCCCAGCTGGGGTATCGGCTGGTACCGGCGCACGCTGGACATTCCGGCCAGCGACCAGGGCCGTCGCCTGACACTGGAAGTCGAAGGCGCCATGTCCTACGCGGCGGTGTGGTGCAACGGCCGGCTGATGGGGGGCTGGCCATATGGCTATACGTCCTGGGAGCTGGATCTCAGCGATTGCCTGCACCCCGGCAGCGACAACCAGCTGGCCATCCGCCTGGACAATCCGCCTGCGTCTGCCCGCTGGTATCCCGGCGGCGGTCTGTACCGCGCTGTCTGGCTGCGCAGCACCGCGCGCCAGCATGTGGTGGACGGCAGCGTGCACATCACCACGCCACAGGTAAACCGGCAGCGTGCGCAGGTGCGCGTGCGTGGCGAGCTGCGCAACGACGGTGCCGATGCACGCCTGCTGCAGGCGGAGATCGCCCTGTATCCGCTGCAGGACGATGGTAAGGCGGCACCGGCGCCAGTGGCCCGGGCGCAGCTCCAACCGGTGCGGGTGGCCGGCGGCGGCAGCGTCACCATCGACCGGTCGCTGCAGGTCACTCAGCCGCGCCTGTGGGGTCCGCCGCCCCACCAGCAGCCGCATCGCTACCTGGCGGAGATACGGGTGCGCGATGGCGAACGCCTGATGGATCGTCACCAGACCCTGTTCGGAATCCGCGACGTGCGCTTCGATCCGGCCGCCGGACTGCAGGTCAATGGCGAACGCATACCGATCCGTGGCGTGAACAATCACCACGATCTTGGCGCGCTCGGCGCGGCATTCAACCGCCGTGCTGCCGAGCGCCAGTTGCAGATTCTGCAGGAGATGGGCGCAAATGCCATCCGCATGAGCCACAACCCACCCGCCCCGGAACTGCTGGAACTGACCGACCGCATGGGCCTGCTGGTGGTGGACGAACTGTTCGACGCCTGGGAAATGAAGAAGACCCCGCTGGATTTCCACCGGGTGTTCCCGGACTGGCATGAAGCCGACCTGCGGGCGATGCTGCGCCGCGACCGCAACCATCCTTCGGTGGTGCTGTGGAGCATCGGCAACGAGGTCGGCGAACAGTACAGCGAAGCCGATGGCCGGCGCATCGCGCGCACGCTGCGCGACATCGTCCGCGAGGAGGACGATCGTCCGGTCACCGCAGCGATGAACTACTCCCGTCCGGACATGTCACTGCCCGCGGAACTGGACGTGATCTCGCTGAACTACCAGGGCGAAGGCATCCGCCAGCAGCCGGAGTTCGAAGGCACCGAGCGGATCCGTACCGCGCCGCAGTATGCGGCGTTCCATGCACGCTTTCCCGGCAAGGCGATCCTTGGCAGCGAGACCGCCTCCACGCTGAGCAGTCGTGGCAGTTACCTGTTCCCGGTCACGCCGCTGCCCACTTCGCCGGTGCGGCAGGGACAGGGCGGCGACGAGGCCAGCCACCAGGTGAGCGCGTACGAGCTGTACGCGGTGGATTTCGGTGTCAGCCCGGACACCGTGTTCGCCGCGCAGGACGCCCATCCATTCGTGGCCGGCGAATTCGTCTGGACCGGCTTCGACTACCTGGGCGAGCCGACGCCCTATTACAGTTCGCGCAGCTCGTATTCGGGCATCGTCGACATGGCCGGTTTCCCGAAGGACCGCTATTACCTGTACCAGTCGCGCTGGCGCCCGGAGCTGCCGATGGCCCACCTGCTGCCGCACTGGACCTGGCCGGGACGCGAAGGCCTGGTCACTCCGGTGCATGTGTTCACCTCCGGCGACGAGGCCGAACTGTTCGTCAACAACGTCAGTCAGGGCCGGCTGCGCAAGACGCCCGGCACGTATCGGCTGCGCTGGGACCACGTCCGCTACCAGCCCGGCGAACTGCGCGTGCAGGCGTGGCGCAACGGCCGGCCCTGGGCGGAAGACCGCGTGCGTACGGCCGGCGAGGCCGCCACGCTGCACGCTGCTGCGGATCGGCCGACGATCACCGCAGACGGTCGCGACCTGTCCTTCGTCAGCGTGCAGGTGGCCGATGCGGAGGGCGTCCCGGCGCCGCGCGACAATCTTGCACTGCATTTCCGTGTCGAAGGCCCCGGCGAACTGGTGGCCACCGACAATGGCGATCCGACTGACATGACGGCCTTTCCCAGCGCGGTCCGCAAGGCATTCAACGGCAAGGCCCTGGCCATCGTGCGCGCCCTGCCCGGCGCGACCGGCCGCGTGCGCGTGCATGTGCACGCACAGGGCGTTGCTCCGGCGGTCGTCGACATCCAGCCTGTTTCCCCCTTGAAGGAGCCATCCCGATGAAACGTGCCATGACGAAACGACGGGCGCGCGTGCTGCTGCCGATTCTTGCCGTGCTTTTCGCCGCGCTCCTGTCGCCACTGCCGGCCACGGCGGAAGAGGATGTCGGGCGCGGCACGCTGAAACAGGCCTACGCGGACGATTTCCTGGTCGGCGTGGCTCTCAACGACGACCAGATAGCAGGTCACCCGGCCGGTGCGCAGGCGCTGGCGCTGCGGCAGTTCAACAGCATCACCGCCGAGAACGTGATGAAGCCCGCGCATCTGCATCCCGCGCCGGAGGTTTACGACTTCAGCCGGGGCGACGCCTTCGTGGCGTTCGGGCGTCGCAACGGGCTGTTCGTCGTCGGCCATACCCTGCTGTGGCACGTACAGACGCCGGCGTGGATGTTCACCGATGCAGCAGGCAGGCCGAACAGCGCGGACACGCAGCTGCAGCTCCTGCGCGACTACATCGGCAGGGTTGCCGGACACTACGCCGGCCAGGTGCAGGCCTGGGACGTGGCCAACGAGGTGATCGAGGAGGATGGCAGCTACCGCCAGAGCCCCTGGCTGACGAACGTCGGCGATGGCGACCGGCTGCTGCGCGAAGCATTCGCTGCCGCCGCGCAGGCCGATCCGCAGGCCGAGCTTTACTACAACGATTTCAACACCTTCAAGCCTGAAAAACGCGCGGGAATCGTGCGTCTGGTGAAGATGCTGCAGGCGGCTGGCCTGCGCATCGACGGCGTCGGCATGCAGGGCCACTGGGGCATCGACGGGCCCTCGATCGCCAGGATCGAAGAGACCATCGATACGTTCGCCGCGCTGGGCGTGAAGGTCATGATCACCGAACTGGATGTGGACATGCTGCCGCGGCCGGAAAAGGCCGATGGGCTGGATGCCGACCGCAATGTCGAGATGCCCGACGACCCGCGGGTGCGCCGCCGGCTGGACCCCTATGCCGGTGGCCTGCCCGCCGAGGCACAGCAACGCCTGGCCGCGCGTTATGCGGAACTTTTCGCGCTGTTCCATCGCAAGCGCGATGTCATTTCACGGGTCACGTTCTGGGGCCTGCACGACGGTCAGTCGTGGAAGAACGGCTTCCCGGTGAAGGGCCGCACCAACCATCCGCTGCTGTTCGACCGCCAGCTGCGGCCAAAACCTGCCCTGGACGCGGTCCTGCAGGTGCCGGTACCACACGCCGGGCCCTGACCCGGGTCGGAAGGCCTGGCCAGCCACCGCCGTCGTGCCGGGCTCGGCCCGGCAACCACGATTCCGGCAGATCTTCGGGTTCGGGTGTAAAATTCAATGTTTTGCTCCCCCCGACAATGGCCAAGCCGTCCTCCCGGGGCCCTGCCCCAGGGCCGACGATCATCCGCCAGCTGGCGCATGCCGCAGGCACGCCGCTGCCCGCGTCCAGCCCATCCGTGCCCGACCGGCTCAGCGAATGGTTCGACTGGAACCGTGCCGTGGCCCTCCAGGGCGCGCTGGACGGACGGCTGCCGCCGCCTGACGACGGCATTCCGGCATTCGACGCCGGACAGCAGGCCGAGTGCATGCAGGCACGCGAGACGCTGGCTGCCAGCATCGAAGGGATGGAAGCGCAGCTGGCTGATGCGGACCTGGATGCCTGCTGCCGGCAGTATCAGTCCATCCAGCGCTCGCTGCAGGCCGTGACCGGGCGCCTGCGTGGCCGGCTGCGCGACATGCTGGCGCAGGGCGAACCTGCCCGGGCCCGGCTGGCGGAGGTGGATGCCCTGCTGGAGCAGGTTCTGGGCCCGCGCGAATCCTTCCTGCTGGCGAAGATCCCGCAACTGCTGAAGCAGCATGCCGGCCGCACCGGGAGCACCGACGAAACCACCACAGGGTATTCGACGACGCCCCATCATCCTGCGTTCGTGCGGCACCTGCAGGCCCTGCTGCGGTCCGAACTCGAACTCCGTTTCCACCCCATCGACGGGCTGCTCGCTGCCCTTCGTCCCCACTGACCGGGTTTCCATGCTGCGCAACGCACTTCATTTCGCCATCTTCCTCGCCGGCCTCGCCGCAGCCCTCTGGATCGGAGCCGGCTACATCGGCAGCCATGCGGTCGGCGCCACGGTGGCCTTTGTCATCGCCGCCTGCTACCTCGCCGGCGGCGCCGAACTGCTGCGCTACCGGCGCGCCACCACCCTGCTGGCCGGCGCGCTGGAAGATACGGACGCGACCCGCGATTTCCCCGCGTGGCTGCAGCGCCTGCCGGTGGAGCTGCGCAGTGCCGTGCGCCTGCGCGTGGAAGGCGAGCGCGTCGCCCTGCCGGCCCCTGCCCTCACCCCCTACCTGGTCGGCCTGCTGGTGCTGCTGGGCATGCTCGGCACCCTGCTGGGCATGATGGCGACGCTGCGCGGCACCGGCATCGCGCTGGAAAGCGCGACAGACCTGCAGGCCATCCGTGGCTCGCTTGCATCGCCGGTGGAAGGCCTGGCGGTCGCCTTCGGAACCTCCATCGCCGGCGTGGCCACTTCGGCAATGCTCGGCCTGCTGTCCTCGCTGCTGCGCCGTGAGCGGCTGGCGGTAGCGCAGGTACTGGACGCGCGCGTGGCCACCGACCTGCGTCCACACACCCAGGGCTGGCAGCGTGCTGAAACCCTGCGCCTGCTGCAGCTGCAGTCCGAGGCGATGCCGGCGCTGATCGATCGCCTGCAGGCACTGGTCGAAGGCGTGCAGCAGTCCGCCACCAGCAGCCACACACAGCTGGATGCGCGGCAGGCAGCGTTCAACGCACATGCCGAAACGATGCACGAGCGCCTGGCCACGTCGCTGGAAGCCACCCTGCAACGTGGTGTCGGCACCGCCGCGTTCGCGCTCGGTACAGCGCTTGAGCCGATGCTGCGCAGCGCGCTGGATGGCCTGGACCAGCAGGCAGCACGCACGCAGTCGATGGTCGGCGATGCCGTGCGCCAGCAGCTTGAGGGCCTGCAGGCCGGCTTCGAGCACGCGGGCGCGTCCGCTCGCAGCGCATGGGACGCCGCACTTGCCGCGCAGCAGGAGGCCAACGCGCGTCTGGTGGAATCGCTTCGCACCTCGCTGGATACCTTCGTCGATACCCAGCAGCGCAGCGCGACCACGCTGGTTGATACGCTCGGCGAACGCCTGCTGGCCAATGGCAACGACCTCGCCGACCACTGGCATGCGGCCACGGGCGCGCAGCAGCTGGCCCATCGCGAGTTGACGCAGCAGAACGACCAGGCCTGGCGGGCAGCATTGGATGCCCACGAACGGCAGGTGGAAAGCCTGCTGCTGGGCATGACGGCGAGCAGCGAACGCCTGCACGCACGCATCGCCGACGGCGATGCGGAGCGTGTGGCGGGCCTGCGCCAGGCATTTGCCGATATCGCCGCTCAGGCCGGCGAACAGTGGCAGCGCGACGGCGAACAGGCGGCGCAGCGCCAGCAGCAGATCTGCGAAGCACTGGAAGGCGCCGCCGCGCGCATCAGCGAGGACGCCCGCGCGCAGGCGACGACAACCGTCAGCGAGATCGGTCGCCTGCTCGAAGCGGCCGCCGAAGCGCCGCGCGCCGCGGCGGAGGTGGTCGCCGAACTGCGCCAGCGCCTGTCCGACAGCATGGTGCGCGATACCGCGATGCTGGAGGAGCGCGCGCAGCTGCTGGATACGGTGGGCACGCTGATGGAGACCATCACGCTGGCATCGTCGGAGCAACGCACCGCCGTGGATGGCCTGATCGAGGGCGCGACGGCACTGATGCAGCGCGCAGGCGAACGCTTCGCCGAACAGGTGGACACCCGCGCCGCATCGCTGGACGTCGCCACCCGGCAGGTGGCCGACAGTTCCACCCAGGTGGCACAGCTGGCGCATGGGCTGGACGGTGCAGTGCAGTCGTTCGCGGAAACCAGCGCATCGCTCGCCACCCACCTGCAGCAACTGGCGGGTGCCCTGGATGCATCCCTGGCGCGCAGCGATGAGCAGCTGGCGTATTACGTGGCGCAGGCGCGCGAGGTGGTTGACCTGAGCCTGCTGTCGCAGAAACAGGTCATCGAGGAACTCCAGCAGCTGGCCGCTTCCGCGGGCAAGGCATGAGCGGGGACATCGACTTCGATGGCGAAAGCACCGCGCCGGTATGGGCCGCCTTCGGCGACCTGATGTCGGTGCTGCTGGGTGCGTTCGTGCTGATCCTGGTCGGCGTGGTGGCCGTACAGCTGGAGCTGTCCGGTCGGCTGGACGAGGAGGTGAAGCAGCGCCAGGCCGCCGAGCAGCGCAGGCAGACGCTGGAAGCCGCACTGGCCGGGCCGCTGGCGGCCGGTCGCGTGACCCTGGTGGACGGACGCATCGGCATCCGTGGCAACGTGCTGTTTGCCCTGAACTCGGACCAGCTGCAGCCGGAAGGGCGCGATGTGCTGCGCAGCCTGGCCGGCCCGTTGAAGGGCTGGCTGGCCAGCCGCGAAGAGATCCTGATGGTCAGCGGATTCACCGACGACCAGCCGGTACACGGCAACAACCGCCAGTTCGCCGACAACTGGGAGCTTTCCGCGCAGCGCTCGCTGACCGTGACGCGCACCCTGATCGCCGAAGGCGTGCCGTCCGGTTCGGTGTTCGCAGCGGCCTTCGGCGCCGAGCAGCCGGTAGGCTCCAATGCCGATGAAGAAGGACGCGCGCGCAACCGCCGGGTGGAAATCGCGCCGGTTGCACGCCCGGGTGCGGACAAGGCCAGCGATGGGCACTGAGCGCCGCAGTGGACTGGCCGGACTGGTGCAGCGACTCGATGCGGAGTCGCGGTCGGCGGCGCGGTATCCGGAGCTGCCCGCGCTGGTGGGCATGCGCGATCACTGGAACCAGCTGCATGCCGACAGCCGCCTGCGGATCACCCTCCAGCAGGCGCCCGCCGAGGGCGGGCCGCTCAATTCAGCGGTGCTGGTGCATCGCATGCTGACATTGATGCAGCAGACCTCGCCGGGCTATCTGCGGCATTTCGTGGCCTACGCCGATGCCCTGTCGTGGCTGGAGCAGATGCAGCAGTCCGGCGCGCTGGCCGACCCGGCCGCCCGCCCCCCGCGCCCCCGGCGCGCCCCCCGCAAGCGGTAGTGCCGGCCGCGGGCCCGGCCGCCCCGA
>JAEZCF010000048.1 GCA_023430045.1 Pseudomonadota bacterium
GTGCTGAAGACCGCCATCTCCGACCTGGAGGTGGAGAGCGTCGAGGAAGACGGCTTCCTGTGGTCGATCCGCTACCCACTGGCCGACGGCGCGAGCTACGAGCACGTCGAGCGCGATGCCGAGGGCAACGAGACCCTGCGCGAGACCCGTGACTACCTGGTCGTGGCCACCACCCGCCCGGAAACCCTGCTCGGCGATACCGCGGTGATGGTGCACCCGGAAGACGAACGTTATGTGCACCTGATCGGCCGCACGGTGACACTGCCGTTGACCGGCCGCAGCGTGCCGGTGATCGCCGATGACTACGTGGACCGGGCCTTCGGCACCGGCGTGGTCAAGGTCACCCCGGCGCACGACTTCAACGATTACCAGGTGGGCGTGCGCCACAGCCTGCCGATGATCAACCTGTTCACCCCGGTGGCGGCGATCAACGAGAACGCGCCGGAACGTTTCCAGGGACTGGACCGTTACGACGCGCGCAAGGCCGTGCTGGCCGAACTGGAAGACCTGGGCGTACTGGTGGAAACCAGGGCACACACGCTGCAGGTACCCCGCGGCGACCGCACCGGGCAGGTGATCGAGCCCTATCTGACCGACCAGTGGTTCGTGAAGATGGATGAAATGGCACGGCGTGGCCTGGAACTCGTCGAAGACGGTTCGATCTCCTTCGTGCCGCCGAACTGGATCAACACCTACCGCCACTGGATGACCAACATCCAGGATTGGTGCATCAGCCGCCAGTTGTGGTGGGGCCACCGCATCCCGGCGTGGTTCGATGCCGCGGCGGGCACCTGCTACGTGGGCCGCAGCGAAGACGAGGTGCGCGAGAAGAACAATCTCGGCAGCGATGTCGTGCTGCGCCAGGAAAGCGACGTGCTGGAGACCTGGTTCTCCTCGCAGTTGTGGCCGTTCTCCACCCTGGGCTGGCCGAACGAACAGGCGATGGCCGAACGCGGTTTCGACCGCTACCTGCCGTCGTCGGTGCTGGTCCCCGGCTTCGTCATCATCTTCTTCTGGGTGGCGCGCATGATCATGGCCACCGACAGTCTGACCGGAAAGATCCCGTTCAAGGACGTGTACTTCACCGGCCTGATCCGCGATGGCCAGGGCCAGAAGATGTCCAAGTCCAAGGGCAACGTGCTGGACCCGCTGGACATCATCGACGGCATCAGCATCGATGATCTGGTGGCAAAGCGCACCGGCGGGCTGATGCAGCCGAAGACGGCGGAGAAGATCGAAAAGGCCACGCGCAGGGAGTTCCCGGACGGCATCGCCGCACATGGTGCCGATGCGCTGCGTTTCACCATCGCCGCACTGGCTACCCACGGCCGCGACATCAAGTTCGACATGAACCGCGCCGAGGGCTACAAGAATTTCTGCAACAAGCTGTGGAACGCCAGCCGCTTTGCGTTGATGAACACCGAGGGCGCTGCGTTTGAAGGCGCGCCCAGGCCGCGCACCGATGCCGAACGCTGGATCCTGTCGCGGCTTGCCGCTACCACGGCCGAAGCGCAGGGCCACTTCGCCACCTACCGCTTCGACCTGCTGGCCCAGTGCCTGTACGAGTTCGTCTGGAACGCGTTCTGCGACTGGTTCCTGGAACTGAGCAAGCCGGCACTGAACGGTGCCGATGCCGCCGATGCCGACAGCACCCGCCACACGGTGCTGTACGTTCTGGAAGCGCTGCTGCGCCTGCTGCACCCGTTGACCCCGTTCATCACCGAACAGCTGTGGCAGCAGGTGGCTCCGCGTCTGGGCATCTCCGGCGATTCGCTGTCGCTGCGCCCCTACCCGACGGCCGCCGAGTTTGAAGGCGATTTCGCCCAGGCCGAGGCCGATGTCGAGTGGTTGAAGGCCGTGATCAGTGCGGTGCGCCGCGTGCGCAGCGAACTGAATGTAGCGCCGTCGAAGCTGGTGCCGCTGCGCCTGCAGGCAGGCCTGGAGCAGGACCGCGTGCGCATCGGCCGCTTCAGTGCATCGCTGTCGTTCCTGCTGAAGCTGGACAGCATCCAGTGGCTGGGCGAGGGCGAGTCGGCACCGCCAGCCGCCGCGGCGATCGTCGGTGAGCTGAAGCTGCTGGTGCCGCTGGAAGGCCTGGTCGACCTTGATGCCGAACGCGCGCGCCTGGACAAGGAAATCAAGCGCGTGGAAGGCGAAAAGGAAAAGAGCGAGACCAAGCTGTCGAAGTTCACCGACAAGGTCCCGCCGGCGGTGGTGGAGCAGGAACGCGTGCGCCTGGTGGACTGGAATACCCAGCTCGCCGGCCTGCGCGAGCAGCGCGCGAAACTGTAACCGCCCCTTCGTCCATGCCGGTTTCCGGTAGAGCCGACCCAGGGTCGGCTGGCCGGATCCCGCGCATCGCATCCACGTCGGGGGAGCGGGACTCAACGTAGCCGGCCCTGGGTCGGCTCTACCAGGGAACCTGGACGACCTGATGCCACTTTCCCTCTTCCTGCTGGTACTGTGCGCGGCGGCGTTGCACGCCTGCTGGAATGCGATCGTAAAACGCGGCCCGGACAAATTCCTCGGCACGGTGCTGGTCACCAGCAGTGCCGCCGTGCTGTCTGCCGCCGCGCTGCCTTTGCTGCCGATGCCCGCCACGCACAGCTGGCCCTGGCTTGCCCTTTCGGTGCTGCTGCAGGCCGGCTATTACGTGCTGGTTGCGCGCTGCTACCAGCACGCGGACATGAGCCTGGCCTACCCGATCATGCGCGGCTGCGCGCCGATCCTTGTCGCTGTCGCGGGCATTGCGCTCGGTGAGCAGCTGCCTGCTGCCGCGTGGGCCGGCATCGTGCTGGTGAGCGGCGGCATTCTGTGCATGGCCCTGGGTGCGCGCGGCGGCCGGGTCGGGCTGCCGCTGCTGACGGCAGGGGTGATCGCCACCTATACCCTGGTCGATGCCCACGGCGCGCGGCAGTCTGGCAATGCGCTCAGCTACACGTTGTGGTTGTTCATGCTTTCAGGCCTGCCGTTGTCTGTCTGGGCGCTGCTGCGCCGTCGCGCCGCACTGATCGATCATGCGCGCCGCTACTGGCCGCAGGGGATCGCAGGCGGCATTGGCACCACGGCTTCCTATGCGATGGCGCTGTGGGCGATGACGCGCGCGCCGGTGGCGATGGTATCGGCACTGCGCGAAACCTCGATTCTGTTCGCGCTGTTGATTTCGGTGGTGCTGCTGGGTGAGCGCGTGCCGCGCATCCGCTGGTTCGCCGCAGCGTTGATTGTCGCCGGTGCGGCGACGTTGCGCATTCCAGGGTAGAGCCGATCCGGGTTCTGCCCGCCTTCGCGTCTTCAGCCGACCATGGGTCGGCTCTACCGGTTCACCCCGACGCTCACAGCGGCGGCATCGTCTCGATGTCATCGGCCACCAGTTCCATGGCCATCACCAGGGCGTCCTCGCGCCCTTCCGCCGCCGGGTAATAACGCGGGCGGCGGCCGATCTCGTTGAATCCCTCGCTGTGATACAGCGCCAGCGCCGGAGCGTTGGAGGGGCGAACCTCGAGGAATACCCGCTGTGCTCTGCGATCACGCGCGAGCGCCACGATGGCACGCAGCAGCCGACGTCCAAGCCCGCGTGTCTGGCTGAGCGGGTCCACGCAGATGTTCAGCAGGTGGGCCTCGTCGGCGGCAATGCTCAACAGCGCATAGCCGGACAGCAGCCCGTTTTCTTCCAGTGCCAGGCCCGGATAACCGGCACGCAGGCAGTCCAGGAAAATGCCGCGCGTCCACGGATACGGATAGCCGCGCACTTCGATGGCCATCACCGCGTTGAGGTCGCTTTCGTGCAGCGCGCGCAGGTGGGCGGTGCCGGGACGCGCGACGGCACTCACGATGTCCCCTTCCTGCGCAGCGTGCGCAGCTGCGGCCAGAGCGCCCGTTTGGCGGCGGGATTGCCGCGCAGCACATCCAGGGGCCAGGTCTCCATCAGCGCCTGGGTCGCCGGGTCGCTGGGATTGCGGCCGGATGCACGCAGCAGGGCGATCTGCAGGCGGTCCGGCAGGCGCACGGCGGGTTGCCGGGCGGTGCCGGCCCGCGGCGCACGCGCAGGCGTATCCGCAGCCTGCGCTCCGGTCTCCGGCTTACGTTGCGGGGATGCAGGTTCACTGGCGGGTGCATGGACGGAGACTTCACGTGCGGAAGAGGGCGCCGTTTCCAGCCCTGCATCACTCCGCCGGGCCGGTACCGCGCTGAGCTGCACGGCGGACGAATCCACGGTTCCGGCTGGGGATGCAGCCGACCATGGCTCGGCTCCAACGGGCGCGGCGGTCTCCAGCGCGCCGTCCTGGAAAACGACGTGGCCCATGGCCTGCAGCCAGGCCTGCTGGGCCGACGTCCAGGGCAGGGGCTCGCCGTTCACGTTGCGTCCGGACGCTTGCGCTGGCGCTGCAGGGCCCACATGAGCGGACCGGACAGCGCATAGATGATTCCCACGGCGAACAGCACGCGGGGCAGGTCGATCACCGCGATGGCGATGGCGATGGGAACCAGCGCCAGCACCAGGAAGGGGACCCGGTCGGCGCGCGGGCCCTTGGCATTGCCGCCCTTGAAGCTCCAGAAACGGATGCGGCTGACCATCAGCAGGGCAGCCGCCAGGGTGACACCCAGCGCGACGTAACGCAGCTGCTCGCCACTCCAGCCCAGCGTGCCGTCGGCGAAGGCCCACACGAAGGACATCATCAGACCGGCCGCCGCCGGACTGGCCAGGCCGACGAACCAGCGCTTGTCGACCACAGTCACCTGGGTATTGAAACGCGCCAGGCGCAGCGCCGCGCAGGCGGCATACAGGAATGCCACCGCCCAGCCTACGCGGCCAGGCAGCGCACCATCGAACTTCAGCGAGGACAGCGCCCAGTGATACATCACCAGAGCCGGTGCCATGCCGAAACTGACCAGATCGGCCAGTGAATCGTACTGCACGCCGAACTCGCTGCTGGTGCCGGTCAGGCGTGCCACGCGGCCATCCAGGCCATCCATGACCGCCGCCACGAACACGGCGATGCTGGCGTAGACGAAGTCGCCATTGGCCGCCGCGATGATGGCGTAGAAGCCGGCAAACAGGCCCGCAGTGGTGAACAGGTTGGGAAGCAGGTAAATGGTGCGCGAGCGCGGCGGCGGTATGATCGGATCCATGCCCGGAGTTTAATCGACTTGCCAGCCGGCGGCGGCAATGCTGCAATCACGCTTTCCCGACTGTTCGGCCTGGAGTCGCCATGCGTGCCCTGCTCTGCCTGAGCTGCCTGTTGCTGGCCGTCGCCCCTGCCTGGGCCGGCCAGGTCTACAAATGGAAGGACGCCAACGGCGTAACCCAGTATTCGGAAACACCGCCACCGGGAAAGACCGCCGAAACCCGCCAGCTCACCCGCGACCCGGCTGCCCGCGCAACGTCGGCGGCTGAGGAAACACCGGTGCCGGCGCAGTGCACCACCGCGCGCGACAATCTGGCGCTGCTCAACGGCGGCGGACAGGTGATGCAGGACACCGACGGCGACGGCAAGGCCGACAGCCCGCTCAGCGAGGAACAGCGCAGCAGCCAGCGGGCGCTGGCCGATGCGGCCATCAAGGCATATTGCCCCGCCGCGTCCTGACCGGTCCTGTCACGCGGATCGGTCGGCCAGCCGCCCACGACAGCCGCCGGGCTGGCAGAATAACGGCTTCTGCCGTTAGACGATGCCGACGATGCGCCTGTCCCAGTTCCACCTGCACACCACCAAGGAAACGCCCAGCGACGCCGAGCTGGCCAGCCATCAGCTGATGCTGCGCGCGGGCATGATCCGCAAGCTCGCTTCCGGGCTGTACACCTGGTCGCCGCTGGGCCTGCGCGTGATGCGCAAGGTCGAGCGCATCGTGCGCGAAGAAATGGACCGTGCCGGCGCGGTGGAACTGCAGATTCCGACCATACAGCCGCGCGAGCTGTGGGACGCCACCGGCCGCTGGGAGAAGTTCGGCGGCCAACTGCTGAAGATCAAGGACCGCAAGGAGCAGGAGTTCTGCTACAGCCCGACCGCGGAAGAAGCGATCACCGATTTCGCCCGCCAGGAGCTTTCCAGTTACAAGCAGCTGCCGGTTACCTTCTACCAGGTGCAGAGCAAGTTCCGCGACGAGATCCGCCCGCGCTTCGGGGTGATGCGCGCGCGCGAATTCCTGATGAAGGACGCCTATTCGTTCCACCTGCACGACGACGACCTGGTGCGCGAATACGAAAACATCAAGGCGGCCTACAACCGCATCTTCACCCGCCTGGGGCTGGAGTTCCGCATGGTGCAGGCCGATTCGGGCGCGATCGGCGGCGATGCTTCGCAGGAATTCCACGTGATCGCCGATTCCGGCGAGGACGCACTGGTGTTTTCCACCGGTTCGGATTATGCGGCGAACATGGAGGCGGCGGTTGCCGCCGCGCCGGCACCGCGTCCGGCACCCGGTGAAACCCTGCGCAAGGTGGAAACGCCGACCCAGAAAACCTGCGAGGATGTCGCCGCCCTGCTCGGCATTCCGCTGCAGCGCACGCTTAAATCGGTAGCGTTGATGACCGGCGACAGCCTGCTGACCAGCGAACAGGACTTCGTCCTAGTCCTGGTGCGTGGCGACCACGAGATCAACGACATCAAACTGGCCAAGGTATCGGGACTGGCAGGGCATCGTTTCGCCAGCGAGGCGGAAATCGCCGAATACCTGGGCGGCACGCCCGGCTTCCTCGGCCCGGTATCGCCGGCCAGGACCATACGCGTGATCGCCGATCACGATGCCGCGGCGCTGGCGGATTTTGTCGTCGGCGCCAATGAAACCGGCTTCCACCTGACGGGCGTGAACTGGGGGCGCGATCTGCCCGAAGCCGAAACTGCCGATATCCGCAATGTGCGCGAAGGCGACACGGCCCGCGACGGTGGCGAGCTGAAGATCGCCCGTGGCATCGAAGTCGGCCACGTGTTCCAGCTCGGCCGGCAGTATGCCCAGGCGCTCAATGCCACCGTGCTCGATGAAAACGGCAAGGCGGCGGTGATGACCATGGGCTGTTATGGCATCGGCATTTCACGCATCGTTGCCGCGGCCATCGAGCAGAATCACGACGACGCCGGCATCATCTGGCCCGAAGCGATGGCGCCCTGGCAGGTGGTGGTCTGCGTGATCAACCCCAAGGGCGACGAGGCCGTTGCCGAAGCCGCCGCGCAGCTCCTGGAAACGCTGCGCGATGGCGGACTGGATGCGGCGCTGGATGATCGCGGCCTGCGCCCGGGTGCGATGTTCGCCGACATGGAGCTGATCGGCATTCCGCACCGTATCGTGGTGTCCGAACGCGGCTTGGCGGCCGGCACTTTCGAATATCGCTCACGCAGCGCAAGTGAAGCGGAAAGCCTGGATCGCGACAGCCTGTTGCGCAAGCTGCTGGGTTAATGAAACGACGCCGTGAAAATCTCCCGGCGTCTTCTTCCATGCGTCGTTCCGGTGATCGCTGATTGTTTGTGCTTGAAGTAAATGCACATTATCCTTGGCCCCCAGCCACGGACCGGCAGACCCTGTCCACATTATCTGGAGCACTACATGAGCATTGATCTGACCGGTCTGTCTGCCCGCGAACTGGGTGCGTTGATCCGCACCGCCAAGAAGCAGCAGACCATCGTGGCCAAGCGTCGCCCGATCACCAAGGTGCGCGCCCAGCTGACCAAGCTGGCGAAGACCGAGGGTTACACCATCGAGGAACTGTTTGGTGGCGAGCCGGCACCGCGTGCGCGCAAGTCTGCCGCCAAGGCTCCGGCGAAGACGGCTGGCCGCAAGCTGGGCAAAGTGGCGCCGAAGTACCGCAATCCGGCCAACAGCAAGGAAACCTGGACCGGCCGTGGCAAGCAGCCGCGCTGGTTGGCCGAGCTGACCTCCAAGGGCAGGAAGGTCGAGGATTATCTGATCAAGAAGGCCTGATCGGATTTGAGCGCTGCACGAACGCCGGCTGCGAAGCCGGCGTTTTCTGTTCTGGGCTCGGGAAAACCATGTGGCCAACCGCGCCGATGAGTCCGACCAGTCCAGGCCCCGCCGGAGCGGTCAGAGCGTCTTGCGCGCCGGGATCAGCAGATTACCGAACAGCAGGCCCGCCACCAGCGCCATCACCACGTTGAGCACGGTCAGGAACACGCCCTGCCCTGCTCCCACATCCTGCTGCTGCACCAGCGTCAGCACACCGCGCAGGCTGGTGCTGCCGGGCACCATCATGATGATGCCCGGCAGGCGGATGATCGCTCCCGGGCGCTGCACCAGCCGCCCGAACAGATTGCCGGCGGCCGTCAGCAACATGGCCGCGAGGAAAATACCGGCTGCGGTTCCCCACGCATGGCCGGCGAATTTGGAAATCGCGTAACCGGCCATCGAGGCCGCCATCACCCATGGATAATCGCGCCGGCTGGCCTTGAACAGCATCGCGAATGCCAGCGAGGCGATGACCAGCGACGTCCATTCCACCCACGCACCCTGCGGACGCGAGGCGCGCACGAGCGGATCCAGGCCGATCACATCGCTCAGCGTGACCGCGATCATCGCGCCCACCGTGAGTTTCATGATGGTGGTCAGCGCACCGGCCACCCGCGCCGTTCCCGACACCCAGTGCTGGCTGGCCAGTTCGTTGACGGCATTGGTCAGCGACATGCCTGGCAGCAGGACCACCAGCGACGCGATCAGCACGGTATTGAGGTTCAGCGCGCCGACGAAGCTGGCCACCAGCGTGGCGACCAGACCGGCCAGCAGCGCGGCCAGCGCTTCACTGGCTTCCTTGGTCGCGGGGCGTCGGCTGGTGAACAGGCCAAGCACGCCGATCAGCATGCCGATCACGCCGGCAGTGGCGATATCCAGCCACGGCAGCTTCCATAACCCTGCAACGCCGGCGGCTCCCAGGGTGAAGGACAGGATTTCCTTCAGTTTCCCCCATCGGCCCGGATCACTGTCCAGCTGCCGCAGTGCCGTATGGCCCTGGGCCAGGCTCATGCGTCCATTGGCGACATCCTCGGCGATGCGATCGGCCACGCTGAGCTTGTGCAGGTCGTTCTCGCCCGGCGCCAGCCGGATCACGCGGGTGATGTCGCTGGAGCCGATCGCCTTGGCCGGGTCGCTGAAACTGAGGATGATGCCGGTGGGGTTGGACCAGGGCTCGCAGTCAAGGCCCAGTTGCTGGGCCAGCGCCACCACGGCCGCCTCCAGCCGCTGCGCGGTGGTGCCATAGCTGTGCAGGCGCCCGGCGATCTCGGAAACGAAGGCCACGCGCTGTGCATAGGTGGCCGGGGGCGTGGCGATCGGGGAGACGTCTGCAGACATGGGCCGTAGTATCACCCAGCCCCGGCCCGCGCAGAAGGACAATCGGACCAGACCGACGCTGCATGCGACATGCACACGGTATGCTGCATCCTTGATGGCGACCATGACCTCCAACGACGTTCCCCGGATAGAAAACGACAGCACCGGATCAGGCCGGATACGCCTGGCCGGACGCTGGACGCTGCATACCGCCCTGCAATCGGCCGAGGTGCTGCGCGAACTGCCGGAAAAACTGACCGCCATCGATGCCACCGGCATCGAGCAGCTGGATTCCGCGGGCGTGCTGCAACTGCTGCGCGTGGCGCATCGAGCCGATCTGGGCCCGGATGCGCTGACGTTCCGCGCGGACCACCAGGCGCTGGTTTCCACCATCGAGGAAGTCGCCGACGACCGGCCAAAGCCAAAGCGTGATTTCGGCGTGCTGGCCGCGCTGGAGCGGCTCGGCCGCAGCATGCATGCCACTGGCCGGAACCTGGTCGCGCTGGCCAGTTTCCTGGGCGAAAGCCTGGTCAAGGGCGCCCGGCTGCTGAAGGAGCCACGCCGTTTCCGGCTGACCGCCACCGTGCACCAGATGGAGCAGGTCGGGCTGGATGCGGTACCGCTGGTCGCCCTGCTGTCCTACCTGGTCGGCGCGGTCATCGCCTTTCTTGGCTCTACCATCCTGCGCGACTTCGGCGCGGAAATTTATGTGGTGGAACTGGTCAGCATCGCCTTCCTGCGCGAATTCGCCGTGCTGCTCACCGCCATCGTGCTGGCCGGACGCACCGCCAGCGCCTTCACCGCACAGATCGGTGCGATGAAGGCACGCGAGGAAATCGACGCGATGAAGACACTGGGACTGGATCCCATGGACCTGCTGGTGCTGCCGCGCATCGTCGCGCTGTTGATCACCCTGCCGCTGCTGACCTTCATCGCCATGGTCGCCGGGCTTGCCGGTGGCATCACCGTCGGCGCGTTCGACCTGGACATCCCTCCGCAGATGTACCTGGCCCGCATGCACGACACCATGGAAGTGCGGAACATGCTGGTCGGCCTGTCCAAGGCACCGGTGTTCGCGCTGGTGATCGGCCTGATCGGCTGCCTTGAGGGCCTGAAGGTGGAAGGCACCGCACAGTCGGTCGGCGAACGCACCACCTCCAGCGTGGTGCAGACCATTTCGCTGGTCATCATCCTCGATGCGTTCGCCGCGCTGTGGTTCATGCAGGTGGGCTGGTGACCATGACAGGGACGGATACGATGCAGGCTGACAACCAGAAGGACGATGACGACGGCCAGTTGGTCATCCGCGTTCGCGGACTGGTCAACCGCTTCGGCAGCCAGACCGTGCACGAAGGCCTGGACCTGGACGTGCGCCGGGGCGAGATCCTCGGTGTGGTCGGTGGGTCGGGTACGGGCAAATCCGTGCTGATGCGCTCCATCCTGGGCCTGCGCGCGCCGGACGAAGGCCAGATCGAGGTGCTGGGCCGCGACGCGCGCGCGGACGATCCGGAAAGCCGGTTGCATATAGAACGCAATACCGGTGTGCTGTTCCAGGACGGCGCCCTGTTCTCTTCGCTGACGGTCGGCGAGAACGTGCAGGTGCCGTTGAAGGAGCACTACCGCGAACTTCCCGAACGCTGGCATTACGAACTGGCGTTGCTGAAGGTCAAGCTCGCGGGCCTGCCCGCCGATGCGATCAACAAGTTGCCTTCGCAGCTGTCTGGCGGCATGCGCAAGCGCGCCGGGCTGGCACGCGCGCTGGCGCTGGACCCGCCGCTGCTGTTCCTGGATGAACCCACCGCCGGCCTGGACCCGATCGGCGCGGCCGCCTTCGACCGCCTGATCAAGACCCTGCAGGAAGCCCTGGGCCTGACGGTCTTCCTGATCACGCATGACCTGGACACGCTGTATGCCATCTGCGACCGGGTGGCGGTGCTGGCCGATCGCAAGGTCGTGGCCAATGCGCCATTGGCCGAGATAGAGAAACTGGACCATCCGTGGATCCAGGAATATTTCCACGGACCCCGCGCGCGCGCCGCGCGTGGCGAGCAGACCGAGAGTGCCTGAGCAATGGAAACAAAAGCCAATTACGTGCTGATCGGCGCGTTCACCATCATCACCGGGCTGGCCCTGCTGGCCTTCGGCCTGTGGGCGGCGAAGTATTCCTCCGACCGCACCTGGCAGGAGTACCGGGTGGTATTCCGCGAGGCAGTGACCGGCCTGTCGGTAGGCAGCCCCGTGCAGTACAACGGCATCGCGGTCGGCTCGATTACCGAGCTGAACCTGGTGCCCGATGATCCGCGCCAGGTGGTCGCGCGCATCCGCTTGAATTCGACCACGCCGGTCAAGACCGATACCCGCGCCAAGCTGGCCATCACCAGCCTGACCGGCCCGTCCATCATCCAGCTCAGTGGCGGTACGCCGCAGGCGCCAACGCTGACATCGGTGAACAAGGACCCCGCACCGATCATTCCGACCACGCCCTCGGCACTGCAGAACATCACCGACGTGGCCAACCGCATCGTTGAACGCATGGACCAGGTCCTGAGCGACCGCAACGTGGCCGCCATCAACGCAACCCTGGCCAATATCGAAACCATCAGCGGTGGGCTGGCCGACCGCGACCAGGGCACCCAGGCCCTGCTGCTGAGCGCGCGCAATGCCGCGCGCAGCCTGGACGACACCCTGAAGACGACCAACGGCACCATCCAGCGGCTGGACCAGAACCTGGTGCAGCAGCTGCCCGGCATCATCGAAAAACTGGATGCGACGATGACCAAGCTGGATTCGGCGGCAGGCAATGCCGAATCGATTCTTGGCGAGAACCGCGCCGCCATCAACAGCTTCGCCAGCGACGGCCTGGGCCAGCTGGGCCCGACGCTGACCGAACTGCGCGGCCTGATCCGCGACCTGCGGCGGGTCAGCGACCGCCTGGAGAACAATCCCGCGCGCTACCTGCTGGGTCGCGACGCACCGAAGGAGTTCGAACCCGAATGAAGCGCATGCCGACCACGACCCTGACGCGCCTGCTGCTGCCGGCTGCGTTGCTGGCCAGCCTGGCTGGCTGTTCCATCCTTTCCAGCGGTGACCGCAAGGCGGTGACCATCTACGCGCCTGCGCTGCAGGTGCAGGTGGACCCGGCCTGGCCGCAGGTGGACTGGCAGCTGGTGCTGTCCAAGCCGAGCGCGGCGCGCATGGTCGACAGCCCGCGCATCAATGTGCGACCGACGCCGGGCGAGCTGGAAATCTACAGCGGCGCCACCTGGGCACAACCCGCCACCGACATGATCGAAGAAGCGATCCTGCGCGGCTTCGAGGATTCCGGCCGCATCGCCGGCGTGGCACGCTCGGCCGCCGGCATCCGCGCCGATTACCGGCTGTCCACCGATATCCGCCGTTTCGAATCGGATTATCGCGGCCAGTCCACGCCGACCGTGGTCATCGTCGTCAACGCCAAGCTGATCCATGTGGTCGACCAGCGCGTGGTGGTGGACCGCACCTTCCGGCAGGAGCAGCCGGTGGGCAGCACCGACGTGCCTGCCGTGGCAGCGGCATTCGAGAAGGGCCTGAACCAGCTTTCCGCCGATGTGGTGGGCTGGACGCTGCAGAGCGGCCAGCAGGATGCGCTGGAGAAGCGGCCGGCGGCCGTTTCATCTCCCACTGTGCGTACGCCAGCCAGCCGTCCTGTTTCACTGCCGCCACCAGTAAGGTAAAAAGCTGCGATCCGGAAGCTGACCATGGGTCGGCTCTACCATCACGGTCCGATCCAGCGGAAGGTCAGGTTGATTCGTTCACCCGCAGCCCGCGCCATTTTCGGCAAAGCGTGCTGGCAGTGGCGCTGGGTGCTTCCAGTCATCACCAGCAGGTCGCCATGGCCGAGCAGGTACTCGACCTTGCAGTGGTGGTCGTCGCGCCTGCGCAGCAGGAAGCGCCGCGTTTCTCCCAGGCTCAGTGAGGCGATGAGCGGCGCGTGGCCCAGTTCCGGCTCATCGTCGCTGTGCCACCCCATGCTGTCCTTGCCATCGCGGTAACGGTTGAGCAGCACGCTGTTGAAGCGCGCATCGCACGCCTGCTGCAACTGATCACGAAGCAGAAGCAGGAAGCCAGGCCACGGATGCGGCACGAAATCCGCGCCGGAATAGCGGTAACGGGCCTGCGGGTCGCCGATCCAGCAGCTGAGCCGCGGAGAATCCACCCAGCGGCCGAACATGCGGATGCGGTGGATCTCCCAGGGAACGCCGGTGACCAGCGCGGACTGCAGCGCGTCGGCCCGCACGGGTGGCAGCCACCCCGGGAGGTGGCGGACGTCGGCATCGGGCAGTGCGGCAGGTTCAGGCGGGAACAGCATGGCGGTCCGGCGAACGGTCACGCATGCGAAAAAGCAACGCCGGTCTTTTCCTTCAGTTCGTCATCGCTGACGCCCGGTGCGGTTTCCACCAGCACCAGTCCCCTTTCGGTCACATCGAACACGGCAAGGTCGGTGATGATGCGGTCCACCACGCCCACACCGGTCAGCGGCAGGGAACACTCGGCAAGGATCTTGTGTTCGCCGTTCTTAGCGGTGTGCTCCATCAGCACTACCACGCGCTGCACGCCAGCCACCAGGTCCATGGCGCCGCCCATGCCCTTGACCATCTTGCCGGGCACCATCCAGTTGGCCAGGTCACCCCTGTCGGTGACCTGCATGGCCCCCAGGATGGCCAGGTTGACGTGGCCGCCGCGGATCATCGCGAAGCTGTCGTCGCTGCCGAAGTAGCTTGCGCCGACCCGCGCGGTGACGGTCTGCTTGCCGGCGTTGATCAGGTCCGCATCGACTTCCTCTTCGGTAGGGAACGGGCCGATGCCGAGCAGGCCATTCTCCGACTGCAACCAGACATCCATGCCTTCGGGAATGTGGTTGGCCACCAGGGTCGGCAGGCCGATGCCCAGGTTCACGTAGGCGCCATCGGTCAGTTCGCGGGCAGCGCGGGCCGCCATTTCATCGCGGGTCCATGCCATCTCAGTTGCCCTCCGTGCGCAGGGTGCGCTGTTCGATGCGTTTCTCCGGGTGCGGGTTGTGCACGATGCGGTGCACGTAAATGCCCGGAAGATGTACCTGGTCCGGGTCGAGGCTGCCGACAGGCACGATCTCCTCCACTTCGGCGATGCAGACCTTGCCGGCCATCGCGCACGCCGGATTGAAATTGCGGGCGGTCCTGCGGAATACAAGGTTGCCGGCTTCATCGGCCTTCCATGCCTTCACCAGCGCCACGTCTGCGCGCAGCGCGGTTTCCATGACGTAATGACGGCCATCGAACTCACGGGTTTCCTTGCCCTCGGCCACGACGGTGCCGTAGCCGGTGGCGGTGAAGAACGCGGGGATGCCGGCGCCGCCGGCCCGCAGGCGCTCGGCCAGGGTGCCCTGCGGATTGAATTCCAGCTCCAGTTCACCGGCCAGATACTGGCGTTCGAACTCCTTGTTCTCGCCCACGTAGGACGACACCATCCTGCGGATCTGACGGGTCGCCAGCAGCTGGCCCAGCCCGAAGCCATCCACGCCGGCATTGTTGGAGATCACCGTCAGGCCCGACACGCCGCTCTCGCGCAGCGCGGCGATCAGCGCCTCCGGGATGCCACACAGGCCGAAGCCGCCCACCGCCAGGGTCTGGCCATCGGCGACCACGCCGTCCAGTGCCTGTGCCGCACTGGCAAAGCGCTTGCCGCGGGTGCCGCCGGTCGTTGCCGGGTTGCTCATCTACGCCCTCATCTCGTTCGATGTACTGCCGACATTCTAGGGCACCGGACAGTCCGGTCACGTGGCGTTGCGGCATGAAAACGATTCCCATACAGGCGAGGTCGTAAACTATCGGGCTCGACCCCCAAAGGATTTGACCGATGCCCCTGCCCGCCTTCAAGGCCTATGACATCCGCGGCCGCGTTCCTGACGAGCTGAACGAAGATCTTGCCCGGCGCATCGGCGTGGCGCTGTCCGATCAGCTCAAGCCCGGCGCCGTGGTGGTGGGCCACGATGTCCGCCTGACCAGCCCGACACTGCAGGACGCGCTCGCCGCCGGCCTGCGCGGTGCGGGGCGCGAGGTCATCGATATCGGCCTGTGCGGCACCGAGGAGGTCTATTTCCAGACCGATCACCTGCGTGCCGCCGGTGGGGTGATGGTGACCGCCAGCCATAATCCGATGGATTACAACGGCATGAAGCTGGTGCACGAGAACGCCCGCCCGATCAGCTCGGACACCGGCCTGTTCGCCATTTCAGATGCCGTGGAAGCCGACACCAGCACCGAAGCGCAGCCGCCGCGTGCCGGCCAGCGCGAGGAACACGACAAGAGCGCCTACATCCAGCACCTGCTGTCCTATGTGGATGCCTCTGCGCTCAAGCCATTGAAGATCGTGGTGAATGCCGGCAACGGTGGCGCCGGTGCGATCGTCGACCTGCTGGCGCCGCATCTGCCGCTGCAGTTCGTGCGCATCAACCACGAGCCGGATGGCAGCTTCCCCAACGGCATCCCCAATCCGCTCCTTCCGGAAAACCGTGCCGCCACGGCCGAAGCCGTGCGCGAGCATGGGGCCGATTTCGGTATCGCCTGGGACGGCGATTTCGACCGCTGCTTCTTCTTCGACCATAACGGCCGTTTCATCGAAGGCTATTACCTGGTCGGGCTGCTGGCGCAGGCGGCTCTTACGCGTCACCCTGGCGGCAAGGTCGTGCACGACCCACGCTTGGTATGGAACACCGTGGAGATGGTCGAGCAGGCGGGCGGCGTGCCCGTGCTGTGCAAGAGTGGCCATGCCTTCATCAAGGAAAAGATGCGCGCCGAGGATGCTGTTTACGGCGGCGAAATGAGTGCGCACCATTATTTCCGTGAATTTGCCTACGCCGATTCCGGCATGATCCCCTGGCTGCTGATCGCCGCCTTGGTATCGGAAAGCGGAAAGTCGCTGGCCGAATGGGTCGAAGACCGCATGGCGGCCTATCCCTGCAGCGGCGAAATAAATTTCAAGGTGAGCGATGCAAAGGCTTCCGTGGCGCGCGTGATGGAACATTTCGCTTCGCACGGCCCGGAACTGGATTACACCGATGGCATTAGTGCTGACTTCGGCCAGTGGCGTTTCAACCTGCGCAGTTCCAACACAGAGCCGCTGTTGCGCCTGAATGTTGAAACACGTGGTGACGTGGCGCTGCTGCAGGCGCGCACCGACGAGCTCTCCGCGCTTCTGAAACACTGATACAGGGACGATCCCAAGCCCATGACGATCCTCCAGCCCGTCATCCTCTCCGGTGGTTCCGGCACCCGCCTGTGGCCACTCTCGCGCGAAGCCTACCCGAAGCAGTTCCTGCCATTGGCGGGTGAGCAGACCATGCTGCAGGCGACATGGACGCGGGTGGCCCCCATCGCCGCGCGCGGCCCTCTGGTGATTGCCAACGAGGAGCATCGCTTCGTGGCTGCCGAGCAGCTGCAGCGGGCCGGTGCCGAGCCCGCGGCAATCATCCTGGAGCCGGTCGGCCGCAATACCGCGCCAGCCATTGCCGTGGCCGCGCTGGAAGCGACCCGCGACGGCGGTGACGCGTTGCTGCTGGTACTGCCGTCCGACCACGTGATTGCCAATGAAGCTGCCTTCCGCGAAGCGGTGCAGCAGGCTGCCACCGCCGCCGAAGAAGGCAAGCTGGTGACCTTCGGCATCGTCC
>JAEZCF010000159.1 GCA_023430045.1 Pseudomonadota bacterium
CTCCAGGCCGATACCGCCAAGCTTGTCGGTCAGCGCAAGCAGGAACTCGTAGCGGTCGAAGTGGCGTGCGCCGTAGAGCTTGTACATCTGCTGTACCCGCGCGCGATGCGCCTGGATCTGCTCGGGCTAGGCCGCCAGCGATGTGGCCTCATCGGCGAAGACATTCAGGTGCACCGGTACCTTCGCACCGGGGTCCAGATCGAAGCGCTGGAAGTGGCGGCCGGCGAACAGCGGCGAGTCGACCAGGTGATCGTAGCTGATCGGCTTGAACACCACGGTGTCGCCTTCGCGGCGCTCGGTATCCAGCGCGGTGGCGTACGACCAGCCCGGCGGAAGCGTGACGGTGGCCTGCGCCTGGATGTTGCGCGTGATCACCCCGGCCGGGTACAGCGAATTGGCATTCCACTGCAGGTTGAGCATGTCCGGGGTCATCACCACGCGGCCCTGGTTGCCCTGCGAGGACAGGAACTTGAACTCGGCCACCACTTCGCTGGCGCCCTGCGGCACGTCCACGGTGAAGGCATAGACGTCGTACTGATCGCGCGTCCACTGCAGTGGCTTGCCATTGGCGGTGACGACCAGGCCGGCGAGCTTGTCGATCGGGCCACTCGGCGAATGCGCACCGGGCAGCCACTGCGGGTACAGCAGGGTCAGCGGGCCCGGTTTGGCCGGCACCGTGGCTTTGACCTTGAAGATGCGTCGGCCGATGTCGCGCGCGTCCACGTCGATGCGCAGCAGGCCCGGGAAGGCCACGTCCTGCGGCGGCGGTGTCTGCGCCTGCGCGCCGGTGGCGGACACGGCCAGCAACACGGACAGGGCAATGGCACGCATCTTCATCAGGCAGGCTCCAGCAGGGGAAGCTCTTGATCCTAGCCCGCTGCCGCCGCCCTGCCCCATGGCCAAAGGTCATGCCGGTGCGAGCCGCCCGATGGCGCAAACAAAACGCCCCGCGCAAGGCGGGGCGTTCTGGAACAACGCGGCGCTTGATCAGTCGACCAACCGCAGCCGCAGTTCCTTCGGCAGCGCGAACACCATCGACTCGGGTTCGCCATCCAGCTCGCCGATACCGTTCGCACCCAGCTCGCGCAGGCGTGCCAGCACGCCATCCACCAGCACCTGCGGCGCCGACGCGCCAGCGGTCACGCCGATGTGCTGCTTGCCAGCCACCCACGACGGATCGATCTCGTGCGCACCGTCGATCAGATAGCTCTCCACGCCTTCACGGCGCGCCAGTTCACTCAGGCGGTTGGAATTGGAGCTGTTCGGCGAGCCCACCACCAGCACCAGATCGCAGCGCTTGGCCAGGTCGCGCACGGCATCCTGGCGGTTCTGCGTGGCGTAGCAGATGTCATCGTTCTTCGGCCCCTGCATCGCCGGGAACCTGGCACGCAGCGCATCGATGATGCCCCGGGTATCGTCCACCGACAGCGTGGTCTGCGTGGTGTACGCGAAATTTTCCGGCTGCTCGATCTGCAGCGTCGCCACCTGTTCCACGTCCTCCACCAGATAGATCCTGCCGGTGCCGGCTTCCCGGTTCCACTGGCCCATGGTGCCCTCCACTTCCGGATGCCCGGCATGGCCGATAAGCACCACGTCACGCCCGGCACGGCAGTGGCGCGCCACTTCGAAGTGCACCTTGGTCACCAGCGGACAGGTCGCGTCGAACACCTTCAGGCCACGGCGATCGGCCTCGGCGCGGACCGCCTGCGACACGCCATGCGCGCTGAAGATCACCGTGTTGTTGTCCGGCACTTCGTCCAGCTCCTCGACGAAGATGGCGCCACGGTTCTTCAGGTCATCGACCACGAAACGGTTGTGCACCACTTCATGGCGCACATAGATGGGCGCGCCTAGCGTTTCGATCGCGCGCTTGACGATCTCGATCGCACGATCGACACCGGCACAGAATCCACGCGGGTTGGCGAGCAGCACATCCATCTTTCACGGTCTCCCGGCGTTTGCCGGTAAAAGGGGGTTACGGGGAAGCATTATCCGCTTTTTTCGTGGACCTGCCCTCGAACAGGCCGAACACCGCGATGCCGATGGCACCGACCACGATCGCCGCGTCGGCCACGTTGAACGAGGGCCAGTAATGGTCCCCGACATGCCACTGGATGAAATCCACCACGTGGCCGTGCACCTGACGGTCGATCACGTTGCCGATGGCCCCGCCGATCACCAGCGCATACGGCAGCGCGCTGCGCCAGTTGCCGCGCGCGGTGCCACGCAGCCACCAGGCCATCAGGGCGCTGATGCCCAATGCCAGCACGGTGAAGAAATACTTCTGCCAACCGCCGGCGTCGCTGAGGAAGCTGAACGCCGCGCCGGTGTTGTAGGTGCGGTACCAGTTCCAGAAACCCTCGATGACCGGCACCGGCTGGAATTCGGGCAGGCTGGACAGTACCCAGGCCTTGCTCCACTGGTCCAGCCCGATGATGACCACCGACAGCAGCAGCCAGACCAGCGCGTTCGGGTGCGGGCGCGGAGCGGCCATCAGAACCACCTCCGGTCTTCGCCGGCACCGTCGATGTTGTCGGCACAGCGCCCGCAGATCTCCGGATGCGCGGCCACGCTGCCCACGTCGGCGCGGAAATGCCAGCAGCGCACGCACTTGGTCTTGCCGGTGGGCTGCGCGCTGACAAACACCTCGTCGGTGGTCGCCGGACGCACCTGCACGTCGCCGCTGATCAGCAGGAAGCGCAGCTCTTCAGCCAGCGGCTGCCAGCGCGCGGCCTGCTCTTCGCTTGCGGCCACGGTGATCTCCGCTTCCAGCGCGGCACCGATGGCACCGTTGGCGCGCATCGGCTCCAGCACCTTGGACACCTGCTCGCGCAGGGCCAGTAGCTGCTCGAAATCGGCGGCGGACAGTTCGGCATCGGCAGGCAGCGGCGCCAGCCCGTCATACCAGGTATCGAACAGCACATGGCCGCTGCGCTCGCCCGGCAGGTAGCCCCACAGCTCGTCGGCGGTGAAGGTGAGGATCGGCGCGATCCAGCGCGTGAACGCTTCGGCGATACGGTACATTGCACTCTGCGCCGAACGGCGGCCACGCGAATCCTCCTGCATGGTGTACAGGCGGTCCTTGGTCACGTCCAGGTACAGCGAGCCCAGGTCCACGCTGCAGAAATTCAGCAGCAGCTGGACGATCTCGGCCATGTCGTACCGTTCGTACGCCGCCTTGATCCTTTCCTGCAGCTCGAACGCGCGATGCACGATCCAGCGGTCCAGCGCGACCATGTCCTCGAGCGGGCGAAGGTGCACGGCCGGATCGAAGCCATCCAGGTTGGCGAGCAGGAAGCGCGCGGTGTTGCGCAGGCGACGGTAGGCATCGGCGTTGCGCTTGAGGATCTCCTGCGACAGCGACATCTCGTTGCTGTAATCGGCCGACGCGATCCACAGGCGCAGGATGTCCGCGCCCAGGGTCTTCATGATGTCCTGCGGCTCGATGCCGTTGCCCAGCGACTTGGACATCTTGCGGCCATGTTCGTCCACGGTGAAACCGTGGGTCAGGCACTGCTTGTACGGGGCATGGCGGTCGATCGCCACGCCGGTCAGCAGCGAGGACTGGAACCAGCCGCGATGCTGGTCCGAGCCTTCCAGGTACAGATCGGCCGGCTTGCCGAAGCCGCGCGCGAGCAGCACGCCTTCGTGGGTGACGCCGGAATCGAACCAGACATCGAGGATGTCGGTGACCTTCTCGTAATCGGCCGCTTCGGCGCCCAGCAGTTCGGCGGCATCCAGCGAATACCACACGTCGATGCCTTCGGCCTGCACGCGGTCGGCCACGGCCTGCATCAGCTCCACGCTGCGCGGGTGCGGTTCACCGGTGATGCGGTGAGTGAACAATGCGATCGGCACGCCCCAGGTGCGCTGACGGCTGATGCACCAGTCCGGGCGGCCATCCACCATGCTCTGGATGCGCGCCTTGCCCCAGGCCGGGAACCAGCCCACCTGGTCGATGGCGGCCAGCGCATCGCTGCGCAGGTTGGCCTTGTCCATCGAGATGAACCACTGCGGCGTGGCGCGGAACACCACCGGCTTCTTGTGGCGCCAGCAGTGCGGGTAGCTGTGCGTGATCTCGACGAAATGCAGAAGCGCACCGGATGCACGCAGCACGTCCACGATCAGCGGCTGCGCCTTCCACAGGTGCACGCCGGCCAGCACCACATCGCCGGCCGGTGGCGTGGACGACAGGTACACGCCGCCACCGTCCACCGGGTTGATCTCACCGGCGTGATAACGCTCGATCAGGCCGTACTTCTGGCTGACCGCGTAATCCTCCTGGCCGTGCCCGGGAGCGGTATGCACCGCACCGGTGCCGTCCTCGTCGGACACATGCTCGCCGTTGAGCAGCGGGATGTCGCGCTGTGGATAGAACGGATGCGCCAGCAGCAGGTTCTCCAGCGCGGCACCGGATGCCTGCCCGTGGCTGACCACGTCGGCCACGCCGTAACGCGCCAGCGCACGGCTCGCCAGCGCGGTAGCCACCACCAGCCAGCGACGCGCACCGTTGTGCGCCGGTCCTTCCACCAGCGAATAGTCGATGTCCGCGCCCAGCGACACCGCCAGCGATGCCGGCAGCGTCCAGGGCGTGGTCGTCCAGATCGGCACGGCGACCTCGACACCGTCGGGCAGCGCCACGCCGAAGCGCGCCGCCAGGGCCCTGCCATCACGCGCGGTGTACGCCACGTCGATCGCAGGAGAGACCTTGTCCTGGTATTCGATTTCCGCCTCGGCCAGCGCCGATCCGCAATCGAAACACCAATGCACCGGCTTGGCGCCACGCACCACGTGGCCGTTGGCGAAGATCTTCGACAGCGCGCGGATCTCGTTGGCCTCGAATTCGAAGCTCAGCGTCTTGTACGGGTTGTCCCAGTCGCCGGTCACGCCCAGGCGCTTGAAGTCGGCGCGCTGCAGCTCGATCTGCTCTTCGGCGAACTCACGGCACTTCTGCCGGAATGCCACCGCGTCCAGCTTCGTGCCGACCTTGCCGAACTTCTTTTCCACCGCGATCTCGATCGGCAGGCCATGGCAGTCCCAGCCCGGCACGTACGGCGCATCGAAGCCGTCCAGGTAGCGCGACTTGACGATGATGTCCTTGAGGATCTTGTTGACCGCATGGCCCAGGTGGATGCGGCCGTTCGCGTACGGCGGGCCGTCGTGCAGCACGAACAGCGGGCGGCCGGCGGCGTTCTCGCGCAGCTGCGCATAGAGTCCCTGCTCTTCCCAGCGCGCCAGGATGCCCGGCTCGCGCTTGGGCAGGTCGCCGCGCATGGGGAATCCGGTGGCCGGCAGATGAAGGGTGGCTTTGTAGTCCTGGCTCACGCAGTGGCTCGCAATCTATGTTCGGAAAGGAGGGCGCGCGCCTGTGCGGCGTCGCGGTGCATCTGGTCGGTCAGTGCTGCCAGATCGTTGTATTTTTCTTCGTCGCGCAGCCTGGCCACGAACTCGACTTCAATGTGCCGACCGTACAGGTCACCCTGGAAATCGAACAGGTGGGCTTCCAGCAGCGGTTCCACGCCATCCACCGTCGGCCGCGTGCCGAAGCTGGACACGGAGGGCCACGGCTGTTCGAACACGCCATGCACCCAGGTGGCATAGATGCCCGACAGCGCAGGCGTCTTCGGGAAGCGCAGGTTGGCGGTCGGGAACCCCAGCGTGCGACCCAGCTGCTTGCCGCGCACCACCCGTCCGCTGATGGAATACGGGCGGCCCAGCAGGTCCGCGGCATGCGCGAAGTCACCGTCGACCAGCAGCTGGCGGATGCGCGTGCTGGAAATACGCTCGCCGTGCAGGTCCACCGCGCCGATTTCATTGGCGTCGAAGCCCAGCTCGGCACCCATCTGTCGCAGCAACTCCAGGTTGCCGCGGCGGCGGTTGCCGAAGTGGAACTGCGGGCCGATCCAGACTTCGCGCGCGGACAGCCGGTGCACCAGCAGGTGACGCACGAAATCCTCGGCCGGCATGGCGGCCATGGCCGCATCGAAACGCAGCAGGCCGATCGCATCCACGCCCAGCGCATGCAGCATCTCGACCTTGCTGCGCGCCAGGGTCAGCCGCGGCGGCGGCGTGCCCTGGGCGAAGAATTCACGCGGCAGCGGTTCAAAGGTCACCACCACGGCGGCCACGCCCAGCGCGCGGGCACGGGCGACGGCGTGGCGCACCAGCGCCCGGTGGCCCAGGTGCAGGCCGTCGAAGGCACCAATGCAGACCACGCTGCCGTGCGGGAACAACGCCCCGCCTTCAACGTTTCGGAACAACCTGCTCATCAACTCCGCTCGCGGCGCGCAACGGCCGCTGCATCAACCATATGACCCTGAAGTATAGCCGCCATGGCCGGCTATCAATGTCCGCGCAGGTCGCGCGGGCGCAGGCCAAGGGCCACCTGCGCGAACAGGTAGGTCGCGCCACCGGCGCCCACCAGCAGTGCCAGTGCCCCCACCCGCTCCCATGTATCCATCGGCGTGAACGCCGGCAGCCAGTGCAGCAGGCCCAGCAGCACGGCCACCATGGCTGCACAGGACAGCACCAGCCGCACCAGGTAACGGCCCCAGCCCGGACGCCGCTGGTAGACGTCGGTCCTGCCCAGCCAGTACCAGAGCAGCCCAAGATTCAGGTAACTGGACAGCGCGCTGGCGATGCCCAGCGCCAGGTGCAGGCCCGGCTGCTGGCCCAGCGCCTGCATCACCCCCTGCGCCTTCAGTTCGTCGGGCACCATCACCTTGTACAGCACCGCCAGCAGCGCGAAGTTGAAGACCATGTTGGCTACCAGCGCGGCGATGCCCGCGCGCACCGGGGTACGCGTGTCCTGGCGGGCATAGAAGGCCGGCAGCACCACCTTCAGCAGGGCGAACGCCGGCAGGCCGAAGCTCAATCCATACACCGCCAGCGCGGTCATGCGGGTATCGAAGGCGCTGAACTGGCCGTGCTGGAACAGCGTGGCGATCAGCGGCTCGGCCAGCAGCAGCAACCCGAACATGGCCGGCACCGAAATCAGCAGGGTGGTGCGCAGGCCCCAGTCCAGGGCATTGGAGAAGCCTTCGCGGTCGGTGCCCACATGGTGGCGGGCCAGCGCGGGCAGGATCACCGTGCCGAGCGCCACGCCGAACACACCCAGCGGCAGCTCCAGGAAACGGTCGGCCAGCGACAGCCACGACTGCGAACCATCGGTCAGCCTGGCGGCGATGACCGTGTCCAGCAGCAGGTTGATCTGCGCCACCGACGAACCGAACAGGGTCGGCACCATCAGCGTCATCACCTTGCGCACGCCCGGATGGCTCCATCCCCAGCGCGGCAGCGTGAGCAGGTCGATGCCCTTCAGCGACGGCAGCTGGAACAGCAGCTGCAGCACGCCGGCGGCCAGCACCGCCCAGCCCAGGGCGAGGATCTGCTTCTCCGGTGTGCCGCCCAGCCGCGGCGCCAGCCACAGCGCACCAGCGATCATGCACAGGTTGAGGATCACTGGCGTCAGCGCCGGCATCGCGAAACGCTGGAAGCTGTTCAGGGCACCGCCGGCCAGTGCCGTCAGGGAGACGAACAGCAGGAACGGGAAGGTCAGCCGGAACAGGTCCACCAGCAGGCCCTGCTTGGCCGGGTCGGTCTCGGCGCCGCTCGCGAACACGCTGGCCAGCTGGGGAGCGAAGATCAGCGCCAGCGCCGTCACCAGCATCAGCACCCCGCCCAGCGTGCCGGCCACGCGCGCGGTCAGTTCACGCAAGTCCTGGTGGCTGCGGGTTTCCTTCACTTCGGTGAACACCGGGACGAATGCGGTCGCGAATGAGCCTTCGGCGAACAACCGGCGCAGGAAATTGGGTACCCTGAAGGCCACCCAGAAGGCGTCGGTGACGGCGTTGGTACCGAACGTGGTGGTGATGACCTGGTCCCGGACCAGTCCGAGCACCCGCGAGACCATGGTCATGCTGCTGAACGACAGCAGGCCCCGCAACATCCTGGGTGAGCTCACTCAAACGTTCCTCTTGACAAGCGACTTGACGTACATTTCGCGAGTCATCATACTAGCTAGCTTGCTGTTCCCATAACACCGATTTTTCAGGAAACCACCACCGTGGCCAATATCAAGTCCGCCAAGAAGCGCGCCAAGCAGACCGTCGTGCGCAATGCGCGCAACGTGGCTCAGCGCTCGATGCTGCGCACCGCTGTCAAGAAGGTGATCAAGGCTCTGGACGCCAACGATGCTGCCGGCGCCGAAGCCGCTTTCACCGTTGCCCAGCCGATCCTCGATCGTTTCAGCGCGCGTGGCCTGATCCACAAGAACAAGGCTGCTCGTCACAAGAGCCGCCTGACCGCCCGCATCAAGGCCCTCAAGGCCGCCTGATACGGCGAAGCTCCGGGGTCGCCTTCCGGCCTCCCGATGCTGCTGAAGACCCGGCCTCGTGCCGGGTTTTTTGTTGCCTGCAGATTGACGGCGAACGGCGGAGCCCCTCGTGGTGGGGTTCTTAGAGTTCCGTGGGGGTGGCCGGGCGATGGGGCTGGGT
>JAEZCF010000024.1 GCA_023430045.1 Pseudomonadota bacterium
GGGCCGAATACCGCTGCCTGACCGAGCAGCCACAGCAGTACCGCACCGATCGGCAGATAGGCCAGCGGCATGCGGGGCAGCTCGTACTGGTTCATCAGCGCCAGGTTGATCGCATAGGCCGCCAGCATGCCCAGCACGATGCCCACCGTGGCCAGCAGGAAGTTCTCGGTCTGGAAATAGCGCAGGATCTGTCCGCGGGTAGCCCCCAGCGCACGGCGGATGCCGATCTGCTTGCTGCGCTGCTGCACCCAGAAACTGGCCAGCCCGACGATACCCAGTGCGGTGACCACCAGCAGCGCCACGCACACCGTTACCAGCAGGCCGACCATCGCCAGATCGTTCTTGAAGAAGTCCTTGCGCTGGTCTTCGTAGCTGAGCTTCTCGCGGACCAGACGGTTCGGATCGTTGCGTTCCAGAGCCGCCAGCGCACCCTTGAGCACTTCATCGCGGCGTGCCGGATCGGTGCGCAGCATGTAGATGCCGGAACCGAAAGCGGCACGGGCCGGCATGATCATGGATTCGACGCGGTTGTTGTTCCAGCCGGTCGGCGTTGCCAGGTGGTCGATGATGCCGATCACGTGCAGCGGCTGGCGGCCCATGTAATAGGTCTGGCCCAGCGCGTTGCCATCCGGTGCCATCTTGGCTGCCACGGCCTGGTTGATGATCACCGGCACGGCCTGGTCTCTGCCGCCACTTTTCATCAGCTCGTCCAGGTCAACGTACTCACTGGGCTGGAAGTCGCGACCGGCGACCAGATTCATGCCCATCGTCGGCAGGCCGCCTTCGGACAGCATGTACAACGACACACTGGTGGTGGGACGTTCCTGCTCCTGCTTGCGGGAAATGCTGCTGTTGGACGAACTGTTGCGGAACGGCAGCTGGTTGATCACGGTGACGGCCTTGGCGCCCGGCAACGCCCGCAGCACGGCCAGGTCCTCGCGGGTGCGGGCCATGGCATTGGTCTGCTTGCCAATGCCGCTCACGCGCACCATCACCAGCTCGTTCTCGGCGATGCCACTGGGAAGGCTGATCTTGTCGATGCGCTGGCTGACCAGAAACAGCGCGTTGCAGACGATGGCGCAGGTGAGCGCGATTTCCAGCACGATCAGGGCGGCAGCGGTCTTGTGCCGGCGCAGCGTGCTGAGGATGGGGCGGATGTCCATGAGTGTCCTCGTTGCGGTGCTTACTGCGATTTGAGCTGGATGGCCGGGGTGACCTGCATGGCGCGCCAGGCGGGCAGGAAGCCGGCGGCCAGGCTGGCCAACAGGGTCATGCCAAGGGCGAGCAGCAGCATGCTTCCGTCCAGGTGCGCCAACGTTGCGTACTCCACGGGTTGCTGGCGCACCGCATACAGGCCAAGTGCGGCCAATACCAGGCCGAGCAGCCCACCCACCACGCCCACGGCACCGGCTTCCACCAGGCACTGCAGGAAGATCTGGCCGCGGCTTGCCCCCAGCGCGCGCCTTACGCCGATTTCGCCGCTGCGGCGCAGGAACTTGGCCAGCAGCAGGCCGACGGTGTTGATCAGGCAGACGACCAGGAAGCCCAGGGCCAGCCACATCTGCAGCCGCACATCGCTGGGTACCGCGCCATTGAAGTCCAGCCAGTCCATGACATTGCGCAACCGCACGTTGGCCGGGCGCTCGAAGCGTCCGCCTTCGCGCTGCTGGTTGGAATAGTTCACAAGGTACTGGCGATATTCATCGGCCTTCGAGGGGTCCACCTCCGCCCAGTACTGGATCCACGCGCAGGGGGCATTCACCGCGTAGCTGTCGTCGTTGGGGTTTTCGCCGAAGCAGTTCATGTTGCCGTTGCTGCCCAGCTCCAGTTCAAGGGCCGTGGAAATGGGGGCGATGATGTCCTCATCGCGGCCGAAACTGCCCAGCGTCAGGTCGAAGAAGCTGGGCTGCGGTTTCCAGTCGCGGAGCACGCCGACGATGCGCAGTACGTGGCCATTGACGTGCAGTTCGCGGCCCACGCTGTCGGCCCCATTGAACAGCTTGTCGTTCAGCATCCTGGAAATCACCGCCACCCGTGCGCGGCCTTCGTCGTCCTCGCGTGTCCAGGGCCGGCCGTACTGCATGGGCACCTCGAACATCGGGAAGAAGTCCGCCGAGGTCCAGCGGGTGTCCACGCTGAAGGGCTTGAGGTTCGCACTCTCCGGTTCGATGGTGGCGGCGCCGCCGCTCATCATCGCCTGGCGATCGGCGTGCCGGCCGCGCAGCAGGGCTTCGGCGTCGAAGCGCGTCAACTGCGTTTCCGGTTCCTCGCCTGCGACATAGCCGCTGCGCGGACGCGGGTCCACCTGGACATAGAACAGCCGATCGCTCTTGCCGGGAATGGGATCCCCGGAGAGCACGTGGAAGACCGTCAGCGTGGTCATCGAAGCGCCGATGCCCAGCGCGATGGCCACCACCATCAGAGCGGTAAGTACCTTGTTGCGGCGGAAACTGCGTATGGCCAGTCGGCCGTAGTAGGCGAGCATGGGCAGCCTCACTCGTTGACCGCGACGATGCGCCGCGGAGTGGCCAGCACCGGTTCATGCACCAGATCGGTGACCTGGCCGTCGACGATGTGCACGTTGCGCTGCGCGCGGGCGGCGAGTTCCGGATCATGGGTGACCATGACGATGGTGGTGCCGGCCGCATTGATTTCTTCCAGCAGTTCCATCACCCCGCGTGCCATCTGGCTGTCCAGGTTGCCTGTCGGCTCATCGGCCAGCAGCAGGCGTGGGCTGCCCGCCAGTGCGCGTGCGATCGCCGCACGCTGCTGCTGGCCGCCGGAAAGCTCGTTCGGATAATGCTTCATGCGCGAGCCCAGGCCGACCTGGGTGAGCGCCTTTTCGATGCGTTCGCGGCGTTCGCTGGCTGCCATCTTCCGGTAGCGCAGCGGCACATCCACGTTGTCGAACAGGTTGAGGTCCGGGATCAGGTTGAAGCCCTGGAAAATGAAGCCGATCTTCTGGTTGCGCAGGCGGCTGCGCGCGTCGTCGCCGAGCGTGCTCACGTCCTGGCCATCAAGCAGGTAGGTGCCGCTGGTGAATGTTTCCAGCAGCCCGGCGATGTTGAGGAAGGTGGTCTTGCCGGAGCCGGACGGACCGGTGACGGCGACGAACTCGCCTTCGTTGACCATCAGATCCAGCGACCGCAGGGCATGGGTTTCCACCTGTTCGGTACGGAATACCTTGGCGACAGCGCGCATCTCAAGCATGGGTTCTCTCCTGTGTTCGGTAGGGTGTTGTCAGTTGATGGATACGCGTTCGGCGTCGCCGAACAGATCACTGCCGGCGACCACGATGCGATCGCCCGGCTGCACGCCGGAGAGGATTTCCACCTCGCCCAGGCTGCTCACGCCCAGTTCCACCGGGCGGCGCACGGCGGTGCTGCCGTCCATCACGTAGGCCTGGCCGTTGCCCTGTTCGACGAACGGGCCGCGCTCCACCTTCATGACGTCGCGGCGGGTATCGAGCAGCACGCGGACGGACATGCGCTGGCTCTGGCGCAGGCCGGCAGGCTGCTTGTCGGCAAAGCGCACGCGGGCATTCACTTCACCGTTGACCACCTCCGGCGACACCGCGCTGATCTCGCCGGCGAACGGTTGTCCGCTGCCGCTGGTCAGCTGTGCCGGCATGGCGATTGCCAGGTCGCGGGCGAAGCTTTCCGGCACCTTGATCTCGATCTCGAAGTTGGACAGGTCCACGACGCCCAGCACCGGCGCGTTGGCGACCAGGTTGGTGTGCTGGACCGCCTGCACCTGGCCGACCTGGCCATCGAACGGCGCGCGCAGGGTCAGGGCATCCACCTGGCGCCTGACTTCTGCCACCACCGCACGCTGGCGGTCGGCCAGCAGGCGCTTGTTGCGTGCATCCAGGTCGGCGCCCTGGCCCTGCAGGCGCGCATCGGTCTGCGCGTTGGCCAGCTGGATATCCGCCTTCTTCATGCTGTCCTGGGCCTTGGCCAGGTCGATCTGCGGCACCGCACCGCCGTCGAATCCGCGCTGGTAGCGCTGCAGGTCGCGCTCGGCAGCCTGCCGTTCGATGTTGGCCTGGTCGGTATCCTTGCGCGATTTCGCGCGTGCCAGGGTGGCGTCCAGGGTGGCGCGGCTGGCTTCGGCCTCCAGGCCGGCAAGGGTGGCTTCCTCCTGCGCCAGCTTGCTGCGCAGTTCCGGACTGTCGATGATCGCCAGCTCCTGTCCCTTCTTGACCACGTCGCCGGCGACCACCTTCAGGTCCACCGTGCCGGCGGAGATCGCATAAAGGATCGGACTGTTGGCGGCGATCACCCGGCCGTCGGCGGCGATGTCGCGCACCAGGTCGCCACGCTGCACCTGTGCGACGCGTACCCGGCTGCTGTCGAAGGAGCGGCTGGCATTGAGCCAGGCATGGATGGCAAAGCCAATGCCGGCCACCACCACGAGGGCGATCAGCGCCGGCCAGCGCCAGCGTTGCCAGGCGCCGGTGACGGCACTGCGGGGGGCGGTGGAAACGATCTGGTCCTGGGCGGAAGTGTCGCGGATCATCGAAGGGCCTGGATGGGATGGAACTGCCAAAGGCAATGCATGGACCGTGCCATATTTTTGTTCAATAAAATCAGCCGCTTGCGTGATCGTGAAAAGTGTCCATATGTCCGCGGACACGCAGGCGGACACTTTTGTTAAGCGGACAGACGATGCGTGCTGAGCGGCCGCGCTAGAATGCTGGGCTGAACATCGAGGAAGGCGTTGTCATGTGCGGAATCGTGGGTGCGATCGCGAATCGCGATGTGGTGCCGGTGCTCATCGAGGGCCTGAAGCGCCTGGAATATCGCGGCTACGATTCGTCCGGAATCGCCGTGCTGGACACCGGTGACAAGGCCGATATCCGTCGCGTGCGCCGCACCGGCCGGGTTTCGGAGATGGCCGGCGCCGCTGAGGCCGAGGGTTTCACCAGCACGCTGGGCATCGGCCATACGCGCTGGGCCACCCATGGCGGAGTGACCGAAGCCAATGCGCATCCGCATATCAGCGAAGGCGTCGCGCTGGTGCACAACGGCATCATCGAAAATCACGAGGAGCAGCGCGAACGGCTACGCGCGCTCGGTTACACCTTTGAATCGCAGACCGACACCGAAGTCATCGCGCACCTGATGCATCACAACCTGAAGGACGGCGGCAGCCTGCTGGGTGCATTGCAGCGTACGGTGAAGGAGCTCACCGGGGCCTATGCGCTGGCGGTGATGAGCCGTGCCGAGCCGGACCATTTCGTCTGCGCGCGCATGGGCTGTCCGCTGCTGGTCGGCATAGGCGACGGCGAGAATTTCGTTGCCTCCGATGTGTCGGCCATCGTGTCGTCAACGCGCCGGGTGGTCTTCCTGGAAGAAGGCGATACCGCTGATGTGCGCCGCGATGGTGTGCAGGTGTACGACGTCGACGATGCGCCCGTGCAGCGCGAGGTCCATCTCTCCGACGTGTCGCTGGCCTCGCTGGAACTCGGCCCGTACCGTCACTTCATGCAGAAGGAAATCCACGAACAGCCGCGCGCGCTGGGCGACACGCTGGAAGCGGCAATCGATGCCGGCGGCTTTCCGGCCGAGCTGTTCGGCAGGAATGCCGGCGCTGTGCTGGCCGGTATCGAAGGCGTGCAGATACTGGCCTGTGGCACCAGTTACTACGCCGGCCTGACCGCGCGCTACTGGATCGAATCCATCGCCGGCCTGCCGTGCAGCGTGGAGATTGCCAGCGAATACCGTTACCGCGCGGCATACGCGGATCCGAAGCATCTGACCGTCACCATTTCGCAGTCCGGTGAAACGCTGGATACGATGGAGGCGCTGAAATACGCCAGATCGCTGGGCCACCCGCATACGCTGTCGATCTGCAACGTGCCGGAAAGCGCGATTCCGCGCGCCAGCGAACTGGTGTGCTACACGCGTGCCGGGGCCGAGATCGGCGTGGCCTCCACCAAGGCATTCACCACCCAGCTGGCCGCGCTGTTCCAGTTGACGGTGGTGCTGGGCAAGCTGCATGGCCGCATCGATGCCGCACAGGAAGCGGATTATCTGGAACAGCTGCGCTTCCTTCCGGGCAGCGTGCAGCATGCGTTGAACCTGGAACCGCAGATCGCGGCGTGGGCGGAGCGATTCGCGCGCAAGCCCAATGCGCTGTTCCTGGGACGCGGCCTGCATTATCCGATCGCGCTGGAAGGTGCGCTCAAGCTCAAGGAAATTTCATACATCCACGCTGAAGCCTATCCGGCTGGTGAGCTCAAGCATGGCCCGCTGGCACTGGTGGATGAGGACATGCCGGTGGTGGTGATCGCGCCGAACGACAGCCTGCTGGAGAAGGTGAAGTCGAACATGCAGGAAGTGCGCGCACGGGGCGGCGAGCTGTTCGTGTTCACTGACCAGGACAGCAACTTCAGCGCCTCCGAAGGAGTGCATGTGATCCGCACACCGCGCCATGCCGGGGTGCTGAGCCCCATCGTGCACACCATCCCGGTGCAGTTGCTGGCGTACCACACCGCACTCGCCCGCGGGACAGATGTCGACAAGCCGCGTAACCTGGCCAAGTCTGTCACCGTCGAATAAAAGGGGGACGGAGGAAGTTAATTGGAATTAACCTCCTCCGTCCCCTTCCTTCAGGCGGCGCAGGTCGTCGACGAACAGGCGGTATGCGTCTTCCTGCCTTTCCTGTCTCAGGACCCATGATGGATGCACGGTGGCGAAAGCGCGTGTGCCGTCGTCAGTGGTCAGCCAGCGTCCGCGGTCGCGCATCAGGCTGAAATCCTTGCCCAATACCGAACCGGCCGCACTTGCGCCAAGGCACACGATGATCTTTGGCCTCAGGCTGGCGATCTCGCCAAGCAGCCACGGCTGGCATGCCTTGACGTGGCTGGCATCGGGTCGCTGATGGACGCGGTACTTGCCGCGGCGCTGGAAGCGGAAGTGCTTTACCGCATTGGTCAGGTAAAGCCTGCCGCGATCGATACCGAGTTCCAGCAGTGCGCGGTTGAACAACTGGCCGGCGGGCCCGACAAAAGGTCGCCCGCTGAGATCTTCCTTGTCACCCGGCTGTTCGCCAACGATCATGATCTCGGCATCCAGTGGCCCTTCGCTGAAAACCGTCTGCGTGGCGGGTTCCCATAGCGGGCAGCGTCGACAGGCCGCTGCTTCCCTGCGCAGGGCGGGAATCACCTCGTCGGGGACAAGCTCGCCAGCCACGCTCGCCACCGGCCTGTCCGCCTGGCGTCCATTGGCCGTCCGCCGTTGCGGCCCGCGTGCTTCACGGTCGTGCATCTCCTGCACGCGCGAAGCCGCATCGCGGACCAGCGCAGGCAGCAGCGTGGCCTCAGGCAGATGCTTCCAGTATCTGGCGGGCATCTCCTGCTGCATCATGCGGGTGTTCAGCCGTGCGGGATTGAATATGCTGGCGTAGTAGGTCCGCCACATGTCCTCGCGGGCGTCTTCGCCCGGCGCCTCCTCCCGACGTCCGCCGGGGCCGAAGCTGAGCGCCTGGCCATCCCAGCGCACGCTGCGTGACGGGGTCAGGATGGCCCAGCGCATGCCGGCAAAACGTCGCGCGAAAAAGGGTGCCACGCGGTCCACGATGTAGTGCTCTGGCTCGAACCAGGCGATGAAGGCATCGGCTTCTCCCGGAACCTCGCGAAAGCGCACGAAGGCTTTCATCTTGTGGGAGTCACGCCGGACGGCCTGGACCATGGCCGTCGCACGCAGCACGTCCGCATCCGTCGGGTTCGAGACCAGGGCGCGTTCGCCTGCGGAAATCCGCCAGAGCATGCGGTACAGCAATGACATGCGCTGCGGATCGCGATGGCACAGGCAGGTGGCGGCGAGTTCCACGAAGGCCCTCGGCACGCTCAGCGGTGCCTCCGCATCGCTCTGGACAGCTGCATCGGCGGACAGCAACGGCGGCGCATCCAGCAGCGAACGCTCATCGCCCTGCAGCCAGTCAAGCCGATCAGGGGGGATGGAACGGCTCAATGCTGCGCGCGCCGCCGCCCGCCATGCTGCGAAGGACCACGATGGCTCCACGCGTACGCTCCAGCGCTTCATGCTCACTGCGCGGTGCTGGCGAACAACGACGCCTGGCGTGGCGGTGGAGCGAGCCGGACACGGAGCGCGGCAGGGTCATCCAGGGCACCGTGAGGATGATGGTCGGCCAGCTGTACGAAGGGCAGCAGCTTGCGCATCGGTGTGCGAAGGCGCGCTACATCCGCTATCCGCAGCCGCACGTGGCGGCGTGCCAGCACGATGCGTCTGACATTGCGGACGCCCAGCCCCGGCACGCGCAGCAACAGTTCCTTGGGCGCGGTATTGAGATCCACCGGGAACTGCTCCGGGTGACGCAGCGCCCAGGCCATCTTCGGATCGATGTCCAGGTCCAGCATGCCGCCCTGCGTGGCGCTGGTTATCTCATCTATTCCATAGCCATAGAAGCGAAGCAGCCAGTCCGCCTGGTAAAGCCGGTGCTCGCGCTGCAGCGGTGGCGCCTGCAGCGGCAGCTGTCGGCTGGCATCGGGAATGGGGCTGAAGGCCGAGTAATAGACGCGCCGCATGCGGTAATTGCCGTACAGATTGTCGGCCATGGACAGAATCTGCTGGTCGTTCGCACCGTCTGCGCCGATGATCATCTGCGTGCTCTGGCCAGCCGGCGCGAAGGCGGGCGGCTTCGCTTTACCCACACGCGATACCGGTGCAGCCAAGGGCATGCGGCGTGCTTCGCTGGCTTCCTCGATCCGCCAGCGCAGTTCGCCCATGGCGCCGCGGATCGAATGCAGGGTTTTCTCCGGAGCGAACGTGGCCAGCCCGGCTTCGGTAGGCAGTTCCACGTTGATGGACAGACGGTCGGCATGGCGTCCGGCAGCGGCAAGCAGTTCGGGTGATGCTTCCGGAATGGTCTTCAGATGGATATAGCCGGCGAAGGCGTGTTCTTCGCGCAGCCGGCGCGCGACCTCGACCATGTGCTCCATGGTGTAATCCGCATTGCGGATGATGCCGCTGGAAAGGAACAGGCCTTCGATGTAATTACGCTTGTAGAAATCCAGCGTCAGTGCCACGACTTCGTCGACCCGGAAGCGAGCGCGCTGGACGTTGCTGGATACACGATTCACGCAATACGCGCAGTCGTAGATACAGAAATTGGTAAGCAGGATTTTCAGCAGGGACACACAGCGGCCATCAGGCGTGTAGCTGTGGCAGATTCCCGGTCCGTCTGTACTGCCGATGCCACCGGAGCGACGGGAGTCGCGCTTGCCCGCGCCGCTCGAGGCGCAGGAAGCATCGTATTTTGCGGCATCGGCAAGGATCGCCAGTTTGCGGATCGTGTCCATGGACGCACGCTAGAGCACGACAGTCTCACGTCATGAGACGGCGCCCGGGCAGGCTGAAGAATTAAGTTTCAGCCCGTGCCGCAATGCAATGTCGCCTGCCGCGTCGTGTCGGCAGGGTTCTACGCAAACGTCCTGGACCAGCGCCTATTCCTGGAACGTCACCGTCACCGAGTCCGCGCTGTAGCGCGCGGGTCCGTGGAACACCACCTCGATGTTGTTGCCATCCGGATCCAGCGCGAATGCGGCGTAATAGCCAGGATGGTAGGCGCGTTCGCCAGGCGCACCGTTGTCCTGGCCGCCGTTGTCCAGCGCCACCCGGTGGAAGGCATCCACGGTGGCCGGGTCACGTGCCTGGAATGCAAGGTGGTGGCGCCCTGTGAGCTGCCCCAGCGCAGCGTCGCTGTCGGCGCTGGAGACGAACAGTTCATCGGCCCAGAACCAGGTCTCCCCGGCGCCACCCAGCGGCACGCCCAGAACTTCAAGTACTGCTGTGTAGAATCGCCGGCTCGCCGCAAGGTCATCGACCACCAGATGCAGATGGTCGATCAGGCGACCGCGATGCAGTTCCATGGTTTCCATGCCAGCTCCATTGCAGAGGACGACGGCAGGATATCCCACCAGGCGTACGCTTCCCCCGGTTTCAGCCGAACGGCGTGTTGGAGATGATCTCGACCCAGTAGCCGTCCGGATCCTTGATGAAGGCCAGGTGCTTCATGCGGCCGTCGCTCAGGCGCTTCTGGAAGGTTACGCCGAGATCCTCGAAACGCTGGCAGGCCGCTTCGATGTCCGGCACCGAAACGCAGATGTGGCCGAAGCCGCGCGGGTCGCTGTTGCCGTCGTGGTACACCGCGCCGGCCTCGGCCTCAGTGCCGTGGTTGTGCGTCAGCTCCAGCACGCCGGGAATGCCAGCCATCCACAGGCGGCGCTCGCCGTCGTCTTCCGGCACGCGGCTGCCAGCCGGCAGCAGAGCGAGGAAATACAGGCTGAACCGTGCCTCGGCGAAGTCGCGCCTGTCGATCAGCTGGTAGCCGAGAACGCGCGTGTAGAAGTCCAGCGAGGCGCTGATTTCCTTCACCCGCAGCATGGTGTGGTTGAACACGAAACCGGTGGTTTCGGCCGGTGGCTGGGCGGCCACGCCGGGAACGTTCCGCAGGGCGGGGAGGGTCATGGGGATGTCCTTGGATTGCAGGGCCGATCATCGGCCGGATGCCTCATTCTAGCGGCGGGCAGCGTATGGGGCGTCGGCGTAGAATGGGCGCACCGCACCGTTCCACTACGGACAACGATTCCGCCATGTCGCAGCGCGAATGGGTGGCCGCCGCCATCCGCAAGATCGAGGCCGATTTCAACCGTTCGGCCGATACCCACCTCATTCCGATGGGCCTGCCGGGGCATCCGGGCATCGACCTGTATTTCAAGGACGAATCCAGCCACCCCACCGGCAGCCTGAAACATCGCCTGGCCCGTTCGCTGTTCCTGTATGCGCTGGCCAATGGCTGGCTGCGCGAGGGACGGCCGGTGATCGAAGCGTCCAGTGGGTCCACCGCCGTGTCCGAGGCCTATTTCGCACGCCTGCTGGGACTGCCGTTCATCGCCGTGATACCGGCCAGCACCTCGCCGGAAAAGATTGCCGCCATCGAATTCCACGGCGGGCGCTGCCACCTGGTGCAGAGCGCATGCGGATTGAATGCGGCCTCGGAGCAGCTGGCGCAGGAAACCTGCGGCCATTTCATGGACCAGTTCACCTTCGCCGAGCGGGCCACCGACTGGCGTGCGAACAACAACATCGCCGAATCCATCTTCAAGCAGATGGCCGAGGAGCCGCATCCGGTGCCGGAATGGATCGTCTGCAGTCCCGGTACCGGCGGCACTGCCGCCACCCTGGGGCGTTATGTCAGCTACCGTCGGCATGACACCCGCATTCTCTGTGCGGACCCGGAAATCTCCGCGTTCTTCGACGGATACCGCGCAGCCGTGGCCGGACAGCCGTGGCGGAACATCACCTGCGAAGGTGGCTCACGCGTGGAGGGTATCGGGCGTCCGAAGGTGGAATCCAGCTTCATCCCGACCAGCGTGGATGCAATGGTGAAGGTTCCCGATGCGCTTTCGCTGGCGGGGATGCGGCATGTCAGCACCACCCTGGGGCGCCGCGTCGGCGGGTCCACGGGTACCAACTTCGTCGGCGTGCTGCAGGCCGCGCAGTGGATGCGCGACGCCGGCCGCACCGGCAGCATCGTCACCATCCTGTGTGACAGCGGCGAGCGCTATGCGCACAGTTATTACGATCCGGCCTGGTATCAGGGCCGCGGTATCGATGTTGCCGGAGCCGACGGGGAACTGGCAACGGCGGTGCAGGGCGGTGGGCTGCCTGTACTGCCCATCTGCAGCCTGGAACCCATCTGAGCAGGCGCGCAGGCCGGCGCACGAGCCTGCCGCCGGCCGCGCAGGGGGCCTTGTGACGGCGTCGCCGTGGCGCCATATCCTGGGTGATGCCACGTTGCGTGGCGCCTGATCCGGAGCCCGCATGACCCCCGCCAATCCGCTGCTCGATTTTTCCGGCCTGCCCCGCTTCGATGCGATACGCCCGGAACACGTGGGGCCTGCGCTGGATGTGCTGCTGGCCGATGCCGAAGCCGCCGTGGCCGCAGCGGAAGCTGTCCAGCCGGTGCGCTGGGAAACCTTCGTTGCACCGCTCGACGATGCCACTGAGCGCCTGTGGCGTGCGTGGGGCGTGGTCGGCCACCTGCAGGCGGTGGTGAACACGCCGGAACTGCGCGACGTCTACAACGAGAACCTTCCGCGCATCACCCGTTTCGGCAGCGCGCTCAGCCAGAACCTGGCGCTGTTCCGTCAATACCAGGCCCTGGCGGCCAGCGAGCAGGCGCAGGCATTCGACCCGGCGCGACGCAAGGTACTCGACAATACGCTGCGTGATTTCCGGCTCGGCGGCGCGGAACTGGCGCCGGAACAGCAACAGCGTTTCAGCGCGATCAAGGAAGAACTATCGGCGCTATCGGCGAAATTTTCCCAGAACGTGCTGGATGCCACCGACGCCTGGTCGCTGGTCATCGACGATGAATCCCGGCTGGCAGGGCTGCCGGAGGATGTACGTGACGCCGCCCGTGCCGCTGCCGCGAAGGACGGGAGTCCCGGCTGGAAGCTGACCTTGCAGATGCCGTGCTACCTGCCGGTGCAGACGTATGCCGACGACCGCAGTCTGCGCGAGACCCTGTATCGCGCCAGCGCACAGCGGGCGTCCGAATTCGGCGATGCGGCGCTGGACAACACCGGCAACATCGACCGCATTCTCGCCCTGCGCGCCGAGCTGGCCGGGCTGCTGGGGTTCGACAGCTATGCCAGCTGTTCCATTGCCACCAAGATGGCGCAGGACCCTGCCGAAGTACTGTCCTTCCTGCGTGACCTGGCCGCACGTGCCAGGCCCTTCGCGGCCAGCGACCGTGCCGCGCTGGAGGAATTCGCGCGCGGGCAACTGGGCCTGGATGCGCTGGAGGCATGGGACCTGGCCTACGCTGCGGACAAGCTGAAGCAGGCGCGTTACAGCTATTCCGAGCAGGAAGTGAAGCAGTATTTCAGCGAGCCAAAGGTGCTCGGCGGACTGTTCTCGGTGATCGAGCAGCTGTACGGACTGCATGTCCAGCCGGACGCCGCGCCGGTATGGCACCCGGACGTACGGTTCTTCCGGCTGGTGGATGGCGCGGGAACGCTGGTCGGCCAGTTCTACCTGGACCTGTATGCCCGCGAAGGCAAGCGTGGCGGCGCGTGGATGGACGATTGCCGCAACCGCCGCGAGCGCTCCGATGGCAGCCTGCAGACGCCGCTGGTGTACCTGGTATGCAATTTCGGCCGCGGCAGCGACGGCCGACCGGCGACCTTCAGCCACAACGAAGTCACCACGCTGTTCCACGAAATGGGCCATGGCCTGCACCAGTTGCTGACGCGCATCGGCGAACTGGGCGTGGCGGGCATCAACGGCGTGGAGTGGGACGCGGTGGAGCTGCCCAGCCAGTTCATGGAGAATTTCTGCTGGGAATGGGAGCACCTGCAGGCAATGACCGCACATGTGGAAAGTGGCCTTCCGCTGCCCCGCGCGCTGTACGAAAAGATGCTGGCCGCGCGCAATTTCCAGAGCGGCATGACAACCGTGCGGCAGCTGGAGTTCGGTCTGTTCGACATGCTGCTGCACAACCAGTTCGATGCCACCCAGGATACGGTGCTGGCGCTGCTGGACCGCGTGCGTGACGAAGTGGCGGTGAACCGTCCGCCGACGTGGAATCGCTTCCCGCATCAGTTCAGCCATATATTCGCTGGCGGCTATGCGGCCGGTTACTACAGTTACAAGTGGGCCGAAGTGCTGAGCGCCGATGCGTATGCAGCGTTCGAGGAGACCCCGGACGCACTGGCCGAAACCGGTGCACGTTTCCGCGATGAAATCCTCGGGCGTGGTGGCAGCCGCAGTGCTGCCGACAATTTCCAGGCTTTCCGTGGCCGCCCGCCGAGCATCGACGCGCTGCTGCGCCACTCCGGCATGGCCTGAAAGAAGGGGGACGGAGGGCGTTGAATCTCCGGCCGAAAATTCAGCGCCCGCGGTCCGCTATTTTTCAGTCGGCGTAGATCATCCTGCGGGTCATGCCGCCGTCGATGATGATCTCCTGGCCGGTGATGAAACCGGATAGGTCGGACAGCAGGTGTACGGCCAGCGCACCGATGTCCTCCGGCATGCCGACCCGACCGGCGGGGTGCTGTGCATGATCGTTCCTGGAAAGCTTCGGCGTGCGTCGGCGGGTGGGTGCCTGCCACGCGCCGGTGGCGATCCAGCCGGGGCTGATGCAGTTCACCCGCACGGCCGGTCCGGCACTGATCGCCAGTGCGTGGGTGAAGGCGACCAGGCCGCCTTTTGCCGCTGCATACGCTTCGCTGTGCGCCTCGGACTGGTGCGCGCGCGTAGACGCGATGTTGACGATCGCACCACCGCCATCGCGTGCAAGCATCGGCAGGGCATGCTTGCTGCACAGGAACGCGCCATGCAGTGTGGACAGGCGACGCTGCCATTCGCTGAAGTCCATGTCCTGCAGTTGCGTGCCATGCGCGCCGGCGATGCCGGCGTTGTTCACCAGGCCGTCGATGTGGCCGAAGCGTTCCGCGGCGGCGGAGACGAAGGCCCGCACGCTGCGCTCGCTGGCGATGTCCAGCCGTCGGAAGGCGGCGTCGTTGCCGCGTTGCCATTCGTCGAGGCAGGCCTTGCCGGCATCCACGTCCAGGTCGCCGATCATCACCTGGCCGCCTGCGCCGAGTACGGCCTGCGCGATGCCGCGACCGATCCCGTTCGCACCGCCGGTGACCAGCACGACCTTGCCGGTCAGGGGCGCGGCCGGCCAGTTGGCGATGCCTGGCACGATGCTCATGACAGGTCTTCTCCGCGCAGGCGCCGCCACCAGCCGTCCACGCCGATGCGATCCAGCGTCTGTATGTTGCGCTCGACGATCACGTCCGGATCCGGGAAGGCATCCACCGCACGCGCCACGCTGTCTTCGCGCAGCAGATGCAGTGTGGGATACGGCGCACGGTTGGTGTAGTTGCTGGCATCATCGGCAGCCACGCCGTCGAACTGGTAATCCGGGTGGAAGCTGGCGACCTGCAGGATCCCCTGCAGGTCAAGCGCGTCTACGGCGGCGTCGGCGTTGTCGAGGAAGTCGTTGTAGTCGAGGAAATCCGTGAGCACCTGCGGATGGACGATCAGCGTGGTGTCGATCTGCTCGGCGGGCGTGTCGCGCAGCAGCACCAGTTCCTCGGCCAGCTGCTCGACCAGCGCCTCGGGCGTCGTCGCGTCGCTGAGCACGAAGCGCACCTGGTCCTTCACATATACCGCCTTGGCGAACGGGCACAGGTTCAGGCCGATGACGATGCGCTCCAGCCAGAGGCGGGTGGCGGCGATGGGGTCTTCGGCCGGGGGAGAATCGGTGGGCACGGTGGTAACGGTCATGGCGGGCACGGTGGCTGGCAGGGGCAGGCCATCATTGTAGGCGCTGCGTCAGTGCAGCCACGTCCCGATGTCCGTAGAGCCGATCCATGATCGGCTTCGGCAGGCATCCAGCCGGCCCTGGGCCGGCTCCGTCGCTCAATCGCGGAAGTTGTCGAACTGCAGCGGCAGCTCGAAATCGCTCTTCTTCAGCAGTGCGATGGCATCCTGCAGGTCGTCGCGTTTCTTTCCGGTCACCCGCAGCTTGTCGCCGTTGATCTGGCTGTCTACCTTCAGCTTGCCTTCCTTCAGCTTCGCTGCGATCTGCTTGGCGATCTTCTGCTCGATGCCCTGCTTGACGGTGATCTTCTGCCGCGCGCCCGCCAGATTGGTTTCCACTTCACCGAATTCCAGGCTTTTCGCATCGATGTTCCGGGCCGCCATCCGCATCCGCAGGATGTCGGTCATCTGCTTCAGCTGGAAATCGCTTGGCGCGGACTGCGAGATGACATCGCCTTCCAGTTCGAACTTCGCCTCCACGCCCTTGAAATCGAAGCGGGTGGTGAGCTCGCGGTTGGCCTGGTCGACCGCGTTGGTCAGTTCGTGCTTGTCCACTTCGGAAACAACGTCGAAAGACGGCATGGGGGACTCCTGGTTGCAGTTGCATCCATTCTAACCAAGCTGATTGGAAGTGCCCGTGGTGGGCGTGATAATGGGCAATGAACCTGCAACGCTCCCCTTCCCGCGCCGTGGCCTGGATGGTCGCCGCCGTGGCCTGTTTCTCGCTGATGGATGCGGGCATGAAACAGCTGTCGACCGGCTATCCCTCGCTGCAGGTCACCTTCCTGCGTGGCGCGGCGTCGTTGCCGTTCGTGCTGGTCTGGGTGCTCGCCAGCGCCGGTCCCCGCTCATTGATACCGCGACGCTGGGCCCTGCACCTGCTGCGTGGTGTGCTGGGCATGGTGATGATCGGCTGCTTCGTGTTCGCGCTGCGCGATCTGCCGCTTTCCACCGCCTACAGCATCTACTTCGTCGCGCCCCTGCTGATCGCCGCGCTATCGGTGCCACTGCTCGGCGAACGCGTCGGCCCGCGCCGCTGGGTGGCCATCGGCATCGGGCTGCTGGGCGTGGTGGTGGTCCTGCGGCCGGGTGTTGAGGGTTTCATCTCCATTCCCGGCCTGATGGTGCTGGCTGCCGCAACCGCCTACGCCATTGCCGCCATCACGGTCAGCCTGTTGACCCGCACCGATACCTCGCAGTCCATGGTGGTGTGGTTCCTGGTCATCATGGCCATCGGTGCCGGCCTGCTGGCGTGGCCGGACTGGGTGCCGCTGCGGTTTGCGGATGCGCCGCTGGTGGCCGGCATGGGCCTGGCCGGTGCGCTGGGACAGATCGCGCTGACCCGCGCCTTCCAACTGGGGGAGGCTTCGATGATCGCCCCGCTGGAATACACCGGGCTGGTCTGGGTGATCGGCTGGGACCTGCTGTTCTGGCAGCAGCTGCCGGACGCGTGGACCTGGGCAGGTGCGGCGATCATCATGGCGTCCGGGCTGTACCTGCTGCACCGCGAACGCGTGAACCGCCAGCAGCCTCCCAAACCCCTGGACCACCCTTGAAACAAAGGGGGACGGAGGTGGTTAATCTGAAATAACGTCCTCCGTCCCCACTTCCTTATTGCCAAAGGGAATATCATTGTGGGTTGTTGCGCCGGCGTATCGACGCAGGCGCTGTTAGGCTTCACGCCCCCTCCCTGTCGACCCTCCGCCGAGCCGCCTTCCGTGATCCAGTTCGAGCGCCTGCACAAATCCTATGCCGTTGCCGGTCGTGCCGTAAGCGCGCTGCAGCCGTTGGACCTGACGATCGAAGCCGGCGAGGTATTCGGCATCATCGGTCATTCCGGCGCCGGCAAGTCCACGCTCATCCGCATGATCAACCGCCTGGAAGAGCCCAGTGGCGGCCGCCTGTTGATCGGCGGGGAAGACGTGACCGCGCTGGATGCCGATGGCCTGCGTACGCTGCGCCGTCGTATCGGCATGATATTCCAGCATTTCAACCTGCTGTCCTCGCGGACGGTTGCGGCCAACGTGGCATTCCCGCTGGAACTGGCCGGCACCCCGCGCGCGCAGATCGACGCGCGGGTGGCCGAACTGCTGGCAACGGTAGGTCTGCAGGCGCATGCGGACAAGTATTCGGCACAGCTGTCCGGCGGCCAGAAACAGCGGGTGGGCATCGCGCGCGCGCTGGCCACCCGCCCGCAGATCCTGCTGTGCGATGAGGCCACCAGTGCCCTGGACCCGCAGACCACGGCATCGGTGCTGGCGCTGCTGGCCAGGATCAATCGCGAGCTTGGACTGACCATCGTGCTGATCACCCATGAAATGGATGTCATCCGTCGCGTCTGCGATCGCGTGGCCGTGCTTGACGCGGGCCATCTGGTGGAAACCGGCCCGGTCACCGATGTGTTTCTGCACCCCCGGCATCCCACCACGCGCCGTTTCGTCAGCGAATCCGAACATGTGGACGAAGGCGAACTGCATCGCGATTTCGACGCGGTGGCCGGACGCATCGTGCGCCTGACCTTCCTGGGCCGTGACACCTACGAGCCCTTGCTGGGACGTATCGCGCGCCAGACCGGGGTGGACTACAACATCCTGTCCGGACGTATCGACCGGATCAAGGACACACCCTATGGCCAGCTGATCGTATCGCTGGTGGGGGGAGATCAATCCGCCGCGCAGGCCGAGTTCGTCGCCGCGGGCGTGCATGTGGAGGAGCTGCGTCGATGATCATGGCTACGGCCGGCGGTTTCTTCCGCCATCTGGATGCGGGCAAGTGGGCGGATATCGGCCAGGCCACCATCGATACCCTGCTGATGCTGGCCGGTTCATTGCCGCTGACACTGGCCATCGGCCTGCCACTGGGCGTGCTGCTATACCTGTTCGGTTCGCCGCAGATGCGGCGCCGGCCTGTGCTGTACGGCGGCCTGGCGTTGCTGGTGAACCTGCTCCGGTCGGTGCCATTCATCATCCTGATGATCGTGCTGATTCCGGTGACGCTGGCGATGATGGGCACCTCGCTGGGTGTACGCGGGGCGATCGTGCCGCTGGTGATTGGCGCGGCGCCATTCTATGCGCGTCTGGTGGAAACGGCACTGCGCGAGGTGGACCGTGGGGTGATCGAGGCCAGCCAGGCGATGGGTGCCACCACATGGCAACTGGTCACGCGCGTGTTGCTGCCAGAAGCGCGTCCGGGCCTGATCGCCGGTGCGACCGTGACCACCGTAGCGCTGATCGGCTTTACCGCGATGGGAGGTGCGATCGGCTCTGGCGGACTGGGCGATCTGGCTTTCCGCGATGGCTACCAGCGCTCGCATACCGATGTGGCGCTGGTCACCGTGGTGCTGCTGTTGATACTGGTGCAGCTGCTGCAGATGCTGGGCGACCGGCTGGTCGCCCGTTACACCCGCAGGTAAAACCTTTCTGTCCAAGACATGTGGTCTGCTCAGCGGACCAGTGCCTGGCGCAGCACGATCACTTCCCAGCGTTCGCCGTTCAGCGCCGGACCGAGCTTGCGCACTTCGTCCGATATCGGCTGACTCGGGCCCACATTGCCCAGCTTGGGAACGAAATCGTTGCTGCGAGGCTTGCCGGGATAGCTGGACCACGGATCAAGCAGGGCATGGAAGGGGTTGATGGGGATGGGCTGGTATTTCGGCTTGCCCGCTGTACGCACACCGAGGAAGTTGCCGCTGTCCACAAATAGTCGCCATTCCGGATAGCCATCACCATGGCGGGAATGAAGCCGATCCGCCTGCCACTCCCATGACTGGCTAAGTCGCAGGTCGCAGGGGAGGGTTACGATCTCGCTTTGTCCACCGGGCGCGGTACCCTCCGTGAGCAGCTGCATGCAGCGCCGGGAGCTGCGATTGTAGTATCGCTTCTCGGAGTCCAGTTGCCATTGGGCGGCCAGATCGTCTTCCCAGCCGAGCCTGCCGGGGACCGGGCACTCCCCTAATCCTACGACGTTGTTGCTCATTTCCCGGAGACGGCCACCATCTCCGGCCTTGGATCGGATGTAGACCGTCGGTACGAGCGTCAGATAGGGCGACGTGGCCTTGAAGGTCAGGGACGCGACCGGTTGTGGTCGTGGATCGGGAATTTCCTCGATGCGCGAGCCATCGTAGGAGAGATTGTCGATGGAGCCACCGGCGTGGACGGTAAGCATGCCGGCGAATTTGCCCGGAACCCGCCATTCCGAATCCCCATGGGCGGTGATCTGTTGCATGGACGGCGTCATCCGTGCAAGCGTGGGACGGCGGCCGAAATAGACTGGATCGGAGCGGATCACGCCTGCAACAGGTGACTGCCAATAGGTACGGGCGGCATCGGCGGCCGGGCGATCGGCGTTTGCGGCAAGTGAATAGTCTGCAACCCGCATCGCGAACTGGCGTTCGTGGGTATATTCGCGCCCGAACTGGAAATTGAACGCAGCTTTTGCGCCGAAGTTCGGAGATTTCCCGTCCAGTCCCGCGCTGATCTCGCGGCTCAACCCGAATCCATAGCTGGTGGTTGTCGTGTTTTTTTCGCTGATGTCGATGTTCGTGCTGGACGACGAGGATGGCTTCTGTGTCGCCAGAGTTGGAGAGGTGCCGCTGTTATCCACGGAAGACAGCCGTTGATACCACGTGTATTGCCCAGGAATGATCAGCTTGCCATCACCCTGCAGTCCATTGTGATGGGGCTTGAGCTGGTGACTGGACTGCGCGTTGACCAGCAGGCGGTCGTGGCTTCTGCCTGAATCGCGGACCACGTCCATTTCCACAATTACCGATGCACCGTTGCCGGAACTGGAATACTGGGTCTCGACCGCGCTAATGCGTGGAAGTCCTATTTTCTCGACCGATTCCTCCTTTTCAGGGCGCTCTGCCTGGAGGACTGCAGTGCGCTTCATCACGGTCCGTGCCATCTGCGCGCCGACCTGTCCGGCAATGGCGGCATCGTCGGGAAATTCGGCCAGGGTATGCAGGATCACGGTACCGTCGTTGCGGCGCTGATAGATGGCAAAGGCGGCTGGGGAGACGAATCCGAACAACGATTGCAGGGAGGCCTGCTGAGCCCGCGCGCGTTCGCCACGCAGGACAGCGATTGGTTTTCCTTCCCACCATGCTGCGATGGCAATTTCGCGTGTGGTCGGGTCCAGCAATGCGTCGTCGATGAACCAGATCAGTGCATCGCCTGATTGTGCTGGCGCGACCAGATGTGGCGACGAAGCAGTGAGGGGCGCACCCAGCAGACGACCCAGATCATGCAGTGGAACGATACCGTGGTCGGTTGCACCTGCTGCACTGGCGGCAGGCATACCCAGGGAGATTGCAGCGACAAGCGCCGCTGACAGCGTATTCACTCTCATGGCGGTTTCCAGGATGGCGGTATACGGAGGTATTTCCGTGGAGCCATGCTGGTCAAGACCGCTATCAAAAAAGCAGATGTTGGTCGCGCTCTTTAGTCAATCAATGGCGAAACAAGTCTTGAGAGACTTCTGGAACGCCCCCTCAGCGCTTGTTCGGCACTTCAAAGCCCAGTCGGTCCACCTGGTCGCGACGCTGCGGTACGCGCTTGAGCTTGTCGGTATTCACCCCGTATTCGTCGCGCAGCCGTTCGGCCAACTGCTTGTACAGGCCGTTGTCCATGTCCGGCTGGCGGGCGAAGATCCAGGCCATCTCGCGGCCGGGATAGCCGATAAGCGCCCACGAATAATCCGGCGCGACTTCCAGTACGCGGGAGTTGGTCGGAACGATGCGATAGAACCAGGTCCGCCAGTCGTGGTTGCCGCTGTCCTCATCAACGCTGGCCCGCGCCTTGATTTCCTCCACCGGTTCATCGAAACCATCGCGGTATCGATACACGATGCCGACTTTCTGTGCGTCGCGCAGGGTGTATTCGTTGACGCTGGCGACATGCCCGCGCTCGATGAAATTCGGCACTCGGCCGATGACATACCAGGTGCCCATGAAGCGTTGCAGGTTGACCGGTGCGTCTGGATCGCCGCGGTCGGCCGTCGCTCCGGATGCGGAAGAGGCGGCAGGCTCCACTGCAGCCAGCGCAGGGCCCGCCAGCAGCGCGGACAGCAGGATGGCGCAGAACGGTCGGATCGAAAGCATGGTGCAGCGGGCTCCAGGATGGACGTGCCACAGCATGGTCGAACGCGCGCGAGGGATTCGTCAATGGCTGCGCGGACCAATCGCAGGCCTCAGTCGCAGTCTGTGAGAAGCACGACCGGCACAGTACGTCCACCGTCCCTCGTTGCTTCCGGAGAATTGCCATGACCCGTCCGTCGCGCGCCGCCGTTCCCGCTGATCGCCATGTCCCCGATCCCCGCGTGCTGCGTTGGGTCCGCCATCTGGGGCTGGTCGGGCTGGCGCTGGTGATGGTCTGGCCCGCCGCGCGGGGCAGCAGCGCATGGTTCGGCTGGATGCCGCTGTGGCTGGTGGGCATGCCGCTGGCGGCCTGGTGGGCGCTGCTGCGCTTCCCGTTGCCGCGCTGGCAGCGACGCCGGGTGCAGGCCCGCCGCCGCGCCCACCGCGGGGCGAAGCTCCGGGCAGCGCTGGTGGCGATGTCCCTGCAGCGGTCGGCCTGACCTTCGACACGGGGGCGGGCGGCGTACGGTGTGCTAGCGTTCGGCAGCTTATGACTGCCAGGAACCGCAATGTCACGATTCGCTTCCGCCTGCCTGCTGGCCGGCATGATGACCGCAGCCCCAATGGGGGGCGCCATGGCCGCTGAATCCGGTGATTCGGACCGCTACGCGTGGCTGGAAGAGGTCACTGGCGAAACGCCGCTGGCCTGGGTGAAGGAACAGAATGCCCGTTCCGAGGGCCGTCTGGCGCAGACGCCGGCCTTCAGGCAGATGGAGAACAGCATCCGCGAGGTGCTGGATTCGGATGCCAAAATCCCCGGTGTGGAGAAGATCGGCGACTACTACTACAACTTCTGGAAGGACAAGCAGCACGAGCGCGGGCTGTGGCGGCGCACCACGCTGGCTGAATACCGCAAGCCGGCGCCGCAGTGGGAAACCGTCCTGGACCTGGATGCGCTGAACAAGGCCGAAGGCGAGAACTGGGTCTGGCACGGTGCCGAGTGCCTGCGTCCGGATTACTCGCGCTGCCTGATCGCGCTGTCGCGCGGCGGTGCTGACGCCGATGTCACCCGCGAATTCGACCTGTCCAGCAGGACCTGGATCAAGGACGGCTTCTTCCGTCCTGAATCCAAGGGCGGGCTGAACTGGATCGATAAGGACAACGTGTTCGTCTACACCGATTTCGGCGACGGATCGATGACCACCTCCGGTTACCCGCGGGTGGCGAAACTGTGGAAGCGTGGCACGCCGATGGATACCGCCACGGTGGTGTACGAGGGCAAGCCCGAGGATATGTACATCGCGGCGATGCACGATGACACGCCGGGCTTCGAGCGCAACCTTGTCAGCCGCACGCTGGCGTTCTACAACAACGAACTGTACCTGCGCGGCGATGACGGCACGCTGGTCAGGATCGATGCGCCGAATTCGGCCGAAAAGGGCCTGCACAAGCAGTGGCTGAGCCTGGAGCTGCGCGAGCCGTGGACGGTGGGCGGCACCACCTACGCTGCCGGTTCGCTGCTGGTGGCCCGGCTGGATGATTTCATGGCGGGCAAGCGGGACTTCGAGGTGCTGTTCGCACCAACCGATACCACCTCCCTGGCTGGCGCGGTGTGGACGAAGAACCACGTGGTGCTGAATGTCCTGGACGACGTGAAGAACCGCCTGAGCGTGCTGACCCCGGATGCCGGCGGCTGGAAGAAGAGCGAATTCGTCGGCGCGCCGTCGTTCGGCACCATCGGTGTCGGTGCGGTGGACAGCAATGACAGTGATGCGGTGTGGGTCACGGTGACCGATTACCTGACGCCCACGACGCTGGCCATTGCCGAGGTCGGCCAGAAGCCTGAAGTGCTGAAGACCATGCCGGCATTCTTCAACGCCGAAGGCAAGGTGATCGAGCAGCATTTCGCCACCAGCAAGGACGGCACCCGGGTGCCGTACTTCGTGGTGCACGCGAAAGACATGAAGCTGGATGGTTCCAACCCGACGCTGCTGTATGGCTATGGTGGTTTCGAGATCTCGCTCACCCCGAACTATTCCGGTGGTATGGGCCGCGCCTGGCTGGAGAAGGGCGGCGTCTATGTGGTGGCCAACATCCGCGGTGGCGGCGAATACGGGCCGCGCTGGCACCAGGCGGCGCTGAAGCAGAACCGTCACAAGGCCTATGAAGACATGGCCGCGGTGGCGCAGGACCTGGTGAAGCGGAAGATCACCTCGGCCAAGCGCCTGGGCGTGCAGGGCGGCAGCAACGGTGGCCTGCTTACCGGCAACATGCTCACCCAGTATCCGGAACTGTTCGGTGCGGTGGTGGTGCAGGTGCCGCTGCTGGACATGAAGCGCTACAGCCACCTGCTGGCTGGTGCGTCGTGGATGGCCGAGTATGGCAATCCGGACACGGCCGACTGGGACTACATCCAGACCTTCTCGCCCTACCATCTGTTCGACGCGAAGAAGGCCTACCCGCCGGTGCTGTTCACCACCTCCACGCGCGATGACCGTGTGCATCCGGGTCACGCCCGCAAGATGGCGGCGAAGATGATCGATGCGGGCAAGGACGTGACCTACTACGAGAACATCGAAGGTGGCCACGGCGGCGCGGCGAACAATGCGCAGGCCGCGCACATGCAGGCGCTGGCGTACAGCTTCCTGTGGGAGCGCCTGGGCGGTAAATGATGGAATGAAGAACGCCGCCCCAGGGCGGCGTTCTTCTTCATGGGTAGTGC
>JAEZCF010000096.1 GCA_023430045.1 Pseudomonadota bacterium
CCCCAGATCCTGCAGCCGTTGCCGTTGCCGTTGCCGTTGCCCTGGCTCTGGCTCTGGCTCTGGCTTCTGCCGGCCGCAGGCCGACAAACCCACCATTCAGCCGCCGCCACGCCACGTTCCACCATCCGCGTTAACATGCATGTTTTCCCCTGCAGGACCGCATCCGGATGAGCCCCCGCCAGCCCCTTACCGTCGCCCTGATCCAGGAGCGCAACCACGGTGACGCCGCCGCCAACCTCGCCGTGATCGAAGCGCGCGTGGCTGAAGCCGCCGCGCAGGGTGCCAGGCTGGTGCTGCTGCAGGAACTGCACAACGGTGCGTACTTCTGCCAGCATGAAAATGTTGACGAGTTCGACCTTGCCGAACCCATCCCCGGCCCCAGCACCGAACGTATCGGCAGGCTGGCCCGGCAGCATGGCGTCGTCATCGTCGCCTCGCTGTTCGAACGCCGTGCCGCCGGCCTGTACCACAACACCGCCGTCGTCTTCGAAAAGGACGGCACGCTGCTTGGCAAGTACCGCAAGATGCACATCCCGGATGATCCGGGCTTCTACGAGAAGTTCTATTTCACCCCGGGCGACCTGGGTTTCACTCCGATCGACACCTCGGTTGGCCGCCTGGGCGTGCTGGTGTGCTGGGACCAGTGGTATCCGGAAGCGGCGCGCCTGATGGCGCTGGCCGGCGCCGAGCTGCTGCTGTATCCGACCGCCATCGGCTGGGATCCGGATGATGTGCAGGACGAGAAGGATCGCCAGCGCGATGCCTGGGTGTTGAGCCATCGCGGCCACGCCGTGGCCAACGGCGTGCCGGTGCTGAGCTGCAACCGTGTCGGCCATGAGCCATCGCCGCTCGGCGCATCCGGCATCCAGTTCTGGGGTAACAGCCACGTGCTGGGCCCGCAGGGTGAGTTCATCGCCGAAGCCGGCACCGACGAAACCGTACTGGTGTGCGAGGTCGACCTGCAGCGCAGCGAGCATGTGCGCCGCATCTGGCCGTTCCTGCGCGACCGCCGCATCGATGCCTACGGCGACCTGCTCAAGCGCTACATCGACTGACCCTGCCGGAATCCGAGCCATGCCCGTGCATATCCGCGATGTCCGTGAAACCGACATCGCCACGATCACCGCGATCTACGCGGTGGAAGTCACCGACTTCGTCAACACCTACGAATACGACATCCCGGACGCCGCTGAAATGTCGCGGCGGATGCAGGACATCGTCTCCCGCGGCTTTCCGTACATCGTCGCCGAGGTCGATGGCGAGGTGGCCGGCTATGCCTATGCCAATACCTACCGCACCCGCGTGGCCTATCAGTGGACCGTGGAGAATTCGGTCTACGTGGATGCGCGCTTCCAGGGCCGCGGCGTCGGCACCACCCTGCTGCAGGCCCTGATCGATGCCTGTACCGAACGCGGCTACCGGCAGATGGTGGCCGTCATCGGCGAACCCACCAATACCGCTTCGATAAAACTGCACGAACGTTTCGGCTTCCAGTGGGTCGGCGTGTTCCGCGGCCTTGGCCGCAAGCACGGCCGCTGGCTGGATACCGTGCAGATGCAGCGCGCGCTGGGCGATGGCGCCAGCAGCGCACCTTCAGATGAGTGAGAGCATGACCGATACCCTTCCCCTTTCCGGCGGCGATTCTGCCGGCGATGCCCTGTTCGCCGGCCAGCCCGTGCGTGTGGTCGAACGCGATGGCGTGCGCTACACGCTGCTTGGCACCGCCCACGTTTCGCACGCCAGCGTGGAGGCGGTCGAAAAAGCCATCGACAGCGGCCGCTTCGATGCAGTGGCGGTTGAACTGGATCCGCAGCGCCTGCAAGCCCTGACCGATCCGGATACGCTGGCCAGGCTGGATCTGGTGGAGGTGATCCGCAAGGGTCGCGTCGCGCTGTTCGCAGCCAACCTGGCGTTGTCCGCCTACCAGCGGCGGTTGGCCGAACAACTGGGCATCGAACCGGGTGCTGAACTGAAGCGCGCGGTGGTCCTGGCCGGCGAACGCGGCCTGCCGGTGCACCTGATCGACCGCGACGTCGGGCTGACGTTCAAGCGCGCCTCGCAGCAGCTGGGTTTCTTCGGCAAGCTCAAGCTGATGATGGGGCTCGGCGCGGGCCTGTTTTCTGCCGATGAAGTCGGTTCGGACGAAATCGAGAAGCTGAAGCAGGGCGACATGCTGGAATCCAGCTTCGGTGAGTTCGCCAACGAAAGCCCGGTGCTGTACGACACCATCATCGGTGAACGCGACCGCTACATGGCCACGCGCCTGCGCGAGGAACGCGCCGTGCAGGGCACGGAACCGGCGCAGCGCGAGGTGCTGGCCGTCGTCGGCGCCGGCCACCTGGCAGGCCTGGCGACGTACCTGGCGACCGATACCGAATCGCCCGTGCCGCTGCGAGCTCAGCTGGAAGCGGTGCCCAAGAAGCGCAACATCCCATGGTTCACGCTGGCGATCCTGGCCATCGTGCTGGCGGGCATCACGGTAGGGTTCTACCGTGGCGGGCTGGGCGTGGGTACCGAACTGCTGGCGATGTGGGCGATGTATACCGGAGGCCTGGCCGGTCTGGGCTGTCTGCTGGCCGGCAGCCATCCGCTGAGCGTCCTGACCGCCATCGTGGTGGCGCCGTTCAAGCCGTTCCGGCTGAGCATCCCCACCGGTGCGTTCGCGGCGCTGGTCGAAGCACGCCTGCGCAAACCGGCCTACGAGGATTTCCTCAAGCTGCGCGACGATGCGCAGAGCGTGAAGGGCTGGTACCGCAACCGCGTCACCCGCGTGGTGCTGACCTTCATGCTGACCAACCTGGGCAGCATGCTGGGACTGTGGCTGACCGCCGGCAAGGTGTGGAGCAACGTCGCCGGGTAAGCGCATCCGGCAGCTGCGTGGCGGCTGTTCCTGGGGGGATGCTGGTGGGGATGCTGCTGACTGCTGATGCTGAGGCTGGTGGGTGACGACCGCTGGTC